>NZ_LTCZ01000336.1:0-6974 GCF_001583455.1 Rhodococcus sp. LB1
CGAGAACGGACTGCCCACGCTCAACCTGCCCGAACCTGAAAGGGTCGAGGAACCGGAGGCTGCAGGGGACGATTGCCGCGCCGATCGCGGTGACCAGAAGAGCGGTGCGGGCGTCATCGCAGCGTTCAACCACGCGTACTACAGCCAGCGCAACGGGGAAGCCACACGAGCGCTTGCGACGCCTACTTCATCGGTGCAGCCCGCACCCGAGTTGCAAAAGTTCATCGACGCTGTGCCGGTCGGCACCAACTACTGCATCCGCACGATCAAGCTATCCGACGGGGTCTACCTGGTCGACCTCTCCCTGATGAAGCCCGGACAACCGGTGGACCGCGGTACCCAGACCGTCACTACCCAGAAGACCGATGGCCGCTGGTTCGTCGACGTCTTCAAGTAACCCCGCCCACCGGGCGGCATGGCCACCGATCACCGAAAGGAACCACGAACCCATGACCCTGTCCCACAGGCGGCCCCGCCGGACAGCTGCCGCTGTCGCACTTGCCGTCGGCGCCATCACCGCTCTGACCGCCTGCGGAGGCGACGAGGGCCGCATGGCCCCGGCGGTCTCAGCCTCGACCAGCGGAGTGATCGTCACCGATGCCAGCACCGATCTGGGCAGCATCATCATCGGCTGGGGAGAGGACCACTCGGACACCGAAATCACCACGCCACGCCCCGACCAGCTCGACGCTCGCTGCTACGGAAGCGGAGACGCACTCGCAATCGACATCACCGCCCCGCACGGATGGAAGATTCACGCCGGCAGCGGCTCTCAGATACTCGCCATCGAGAACGTCGACCAAGGCCTCGCCCGAACCGACGTCGACGCCACCAACAAGTACCTCGACATCGCACAGTCGATTGACTGGTCCCAGCCAGACGAGGTCGATATCGCGGCCACCGCTGATGCCCCACAGGGCTGGAACTCACCGGCCGGCCCGGCACGCGTCTACCTGTCCGTTCACGTCGACTGCCGCTGACCTGCGGAGATGACACGTCCCGCCGAACCATCGGAAATTTAGAACGGTTTCGAACACCGAAAAGGAAGCCCCTCTCCCTTCCTCGGGGAGGGGCTCGCGTCGTCGTTTACCCAGCGTGAACTGCGGAGATGTCGGCGGCGTGCTCATGATGGGCACTGCGCTGGCCTCCATCGCACTCGGTGGCCGATCCTCGACCGTCTCGGCCTCCTCGCGATCGGTGGGGCGCTCTGGCATCGGGCACATGCTGGCTTCGTTCAAGACCGGTGCATGGCGCTCGCGCGCCGCTGCCCCGTCGAGGGCGTGCGTCGGATGGTGTCGAGATGTGGTCGAGGATCACGGCGATTACGTCCGGAGGATGGACCGAGCGATGCGTAAGGGCTCGATGACGCGCATTCGACCCTGTCAGGTTCGACAAATCTGTCTAGTCCATTTGACTAGAAATTGTCTAACGGGTTAGACTATTCTGGTGATCGCAGAGGAACCGACCAGGAAGCTCGTCAAGCGCCTCAAGGCCGCGGGATTCACCGCAGAACGCACCGAAGGTAGCCACACCTTCTGGGTCGGCCCCAACGGAGCGGCGGTGTCCGTCCCCGACGGGCACAAAACCATCTCTCCGGGGGTGGTCCGGAAGGTGAACAAGGCCATCGAGGCCAGCAAGCAGTGACCGACCGCCGGGGCTGGCAACAGCCCCGGCTCAACCCCAAGCACCACAACCCAGATCCAACACCCATCGAAGGAATAAACCATGAAGGTCTACAAAGTCGAGGTGACCCGAGACGGCAAGTGGTGGATGGTGTCGATTCCCGAACTCGACGGATTGACCCAGGCCCGCCGCCTCGGCGAGACCGAGCAGATGGCGCGCGAGTTCATCGCGGTTGAAACAGGGACGCCCATCGCGGACGTTGTCGTCGACTTGGGAGTCGCGGTCGGCGCCGTCACTGATGCCAGCGCCCGAGCGGAGCAGATCCGCAAGGACCGCGAGGAGGCTGCCCGACTTGAGTCGCTCGCTCTCACGGAGTCGAGGATCCTTGCGCAGTGCCTTGCGAAGGAGAACGTGCCCGTTCGTGACATCGGTGAACTCCTCGGCGTCACGTTCCAACGTGCGAGCCAGCTCGTGAACTCGTAACCCTCACTCTCTGCGAAGATCGGACGCGCCCGTCATCTATCGGTGACGGGGCGCGTTGTGTTTTGTTGAAGAAGGTTCTGCCGGCTACACGTGTGGGCGGTACCTAGGTGCTGCGGCGTCCGTGGTGGCGAGTACTTCTGTCGTGAGCCGGGCACGGGCCGGTGAGGGGCCGACTCGACAACGCCCGTGTCCGCCGCGTCGCATAGCCGCCGACAGCCGGCCAGATCCTGGCACTATCCGCCTGTAGGGCGGTGACGCGGCCTGGCTCGGGGCGTGCCCGAGCCGCCACTATGTCGTCCCACCCCGCTATTGTTTCGCCGTGACCCTCGCTGACATCACCCGCGAATCGGTGCTCAACGCCATCACGGAGTGCGATGAACTCGGGCAGGACCAGTTTCTTGCCAAGTACGGCTTCGCACCAGCCCGGTTCTACCGGGTCCGATACGACGGGCGCGAGTACGACTCGAAAGCGATCGCGGGCGTCGCCCACGCCTACGCCGTCGGCCGCGCGTTGGCCGCAGCCGAATTCTCCGGCGGAGAAAACACAGTGGTCAGAGCGCTCGAATCCCTTGGCTTCACCCTCACGAAGGCACCGCAGGGTGCACCTGCGCAGCGCCGCGCCTGGCTGGTGATGACCAAAACCGAGTACCGCAGACTTGGCGGCGGGGAGAAGTACGACGACGACGCCGCCAGCCACTACAGCTGGGACAGCAATGTGGCGAACTCCCGCCAAGTCTCTCCCGGCGACGCCATCGTCGTCTGGGACCAGAACGACCTCATCGGCGCCTCGGTGATCGAGGCGATCGCCGAGGGTGAGAAGACCAAGGCAATCGGTCGATGCAGAGAGTGCGGAACCACGAATTACCTGGAGCGTAAGACGTTGCAGCCGCGGTACCGCTGCTATGACTGTGGAACCGAGTTCGACGAGCCGACATTCACCGAGTCAAACGTCAAGACATTTCGGACGACGCACGACCAGGGATGGGTCGACCTCGCCGGCGTACTCGACGCCCCACAACTGCGCGCACTGTGCGTGAAGAACTACTCCCAGAACAGTATCCGCGAACTCCGCTGGGACGACTTCCGGGCAGCGGTCGAGGCAGCCACGCCGGGTCAACCGCTCACGATCGTCGAAGCCACCAGCAGCCAGCTCTCTGGCGGAGGTCACTCAACCCGCCCTGTCCGAGTGCGGCTCGGGCAACCCGCCTTCCGCGCGGAACTCATCCGGCGTTACGGATTGAACTGTGCCTTCACCGGACCATCACCAGCGGAGACGTTGGAAGCGTGCCACTTGTACAGCTACGCCGACGTGGGGGTCCATGAGAGCGAAGGCGGACTCCTGCTCCGCCGCGATCTCCACCGGCTCTTCGACCACGGCCTTATCGCGATTGACAGTGCCGGCACCATCGACGTCACGGACGAGATCCGGAAGTATCCGTCGTACGGTGATATTCACGGAAACAAGGTGGGGGTCACGCTCAGCAAGAAGCAGAAGGCCTGGGTCCAGCTGCACTGGGACGAATGGCGATCGATGTCGACGTGAACCGCGATAAGCGCGTCGTATCGCGGGCGGCACTTCATACGGTCGTCTGGTGCAAAAGCCGATGCTTGCGGTGAGTGCCCTCCTCGCAGATTCATTCAGTTCGACCAAATTGGCCGCTGCCCCCGAAGAACTCAGCGCTCGCGCGTCTCCTCGGGTCGGTTCACTGCGAATGTCGCCTTGCTGTTTTGCGCCGGTGATGTGTTCCATCTCGCCAGCTCCCTTGATTCGGAACTGATGCGGAAGAGGGGATCGGCTCAAGCGAGTCGCTGCTGCAGGCCAGCCATACCAGTCCGGCGAAGCTGGTGTGTGAGGGTGTTCCGCTCCTGCCTTCGCCGGGCGTCTACGACGACCGCATGGTCTGGGGCTCCCCACGCCGAGGGCCTTCGTGCTGCGCAAAGGAGGTCGAGTTCGTGGTTGACTCCAGCCGTTCTTCATCTCCGACCGCGTGGCGTGCGTGCCGTACTGCGCGTCGGCTTCGTCTTCACGCACGATGCCGCGACCTTAAGGTCGTTCAGGACAACGTAGTGCAGCGATCACTGGGAAGCGGCCTGGCAGAGAGCCGGACGGGTTGGGTTGAGCCAACTGCCCACTCAGGCCGGGCCGCTCACCACCAGGCGCCATTTTGGGGGTAAGGGAAGGATCCCGGACTCGGCGTGTCGCCCCCTGGTCGGCGTTGGCCTTCGCATAACGCACGGCCCGGGATCCGCATAGGCACCCAGTAGACTCGCTCCGACCTATGGCCGAGCGGTGGCCTTTCGCATCCGGCCGGACAATCGGGACTTGATGACCGAGTGTTCGGACGCCAGACCGAACAAGGATGCGGTCAACGATTCGTTGCTCATGAAGTTGCCGCAAATCTCGCCTTCAGTCAGACCGTGTTCCTCGGCGAGCGCGAGAATCTGTCCCACTCGGCAGGCCATCGCCGTCTTGTAGACCACCTGAACCGCCCTTCTGGCGTCCTCATGCTGCGGTGCGGGCGTGTGATCAATCCAGTACTTCGTGACGTCCTCGATGAGAGGGAAGCGTGGATCGATCATGACGGTGCCGAGCTGACCGGTCCGTCCTGGCATGTACTTTACCCCGATGCGGGGTCTTGCCTTGACTTCATCTTCGTCAAATGACGAAGCATCGAAGTGGCACTCAGGAATCGCCGCCGGCACACTTCGCGTGTCCCCTTCCTGGTTCCCACCGAGATTGCCATTTGGGTTGGAACCACGGCCCTGACCGGTGCTAGAACCATCGCTCCGGCCTCCGCCGCTACGCCCGCGATGTCGGTGGGCGGCACCGCCCGCGCCGCTACCCGTGGCGGTGCCTGATGCCGCGCCATTGGCTTTCGGAAACCAGATCACACGCTTGAACATCTCCATGAACGGCTGGGCTACTTTATCGACGATGTCCTGATCGACATCTTCATGATCGTCAGGAATGGATGCCTCGATGGCTTCGACAACGAACGTCGGCATGTTATCGATGAAGGTTTGCTCCCAGATCCCCCACGGCAAGTCGCGCCCCGACATGGTGCTTGACGCTGGCTGGACATAATTCAGCGAGGTCCGTGACGAGGCAGGAAAGACACCTCCTAGAGGATCATTCGTACCGCCGGCACGCCGCGGCTCGACGATGATCGAGAGTCGTCGATATACCTTGGACGACGAGATCGCAAACTTCTGGTAGTCGCGTGCGGTGTCACGCCGGTGGTAGAGCTCGTTCTTGTAAAGAACCGAGATCCCAGGACGATCGGCAAGCCTCCGGCCACCGCCACCCTGGACCGCATCCTCGTGAAGCAAGTTGATCAAGATCCGCCCCCCATCGGGTAGGGGGACCGTCGCCGACTCAGCCTTTCCCTTCCTCGAAAGGGTGCCAGCCATGAGGATGCCTGTAGGCCGAACGGGTTCGTTGAAGATGCGGTCATTCGCATCCGGGCTCGACCCATCGAGGGCAGAGCGATCGACGCGGTCGCGCCGCCGGCGGGCCCACGAATCGACATCGCTGGAACGCGGGTCCTCGTAGCGAATGTTTACGTTCGGCGGATGCGTGTGGTACCGATGGGTGAGGTAGTTGGGCCCGGTGTGCGTCATCCAGTTGCCCTCGGGACCAAGGAATGTATGTTCCTGTCCGGTGTTGCCCAGGAATAGGAACATGGTCCCCGTGCCGATGGCGTTACTGTCGCTGAGTTGGTAACCGAGCCATTTGGGGCGATCGGACACGAACTCGGGGAAGAGATCGGCGGGCGCAACCTCATTGGCGATGGTTTTGCCGTCGTCGTCGGTCCACCGCAGCGTGGCGGCTTCGTAGTAACCCAGCGCTTCTGATCGATCCGGCACATACCGCAGCCACATGAGCCTGCCCTCGGGGTACTCCTTGGTCCAGCTCGCGACGATCACACCAGCCTTGTTCCAGGGCAGGGTTGAAACCCGCGCTCCCATGGCGAAATTGCCGTGCAGATCGCCAGCTGATTGATTCTTGGAATCAAGGTCGAGCAGGCCGGCCATGTAGTCGACCATCCGATCGCCCATTCCGGAGCCGTTGTCGTAGTATGCCATGCGGTACCGCTGGGCCCGTATCTTGAAGGCGTAATTGTCGGGCACGTCCTCGACGCGCCAGTCGGCGCGTGCGCTCGGCCAATGGATGCCCAGCTGAATCTCGGTTGCGCCCGCTTCGAGGCCGTTTTGGACGAGTTCTCGAAGGAACTGGGTGTCGTCGCCTTCGCGGTAACTACGTTCGATCAGAACTGCGCCCGCACGCGCACCATCTGCCGAAATGGCTTTAGCCACGATATTCTCCTTGTTCCGCCACTCACTGCCGGCCCTGGGCCCGCCGTCGGCGTGGTCCAGAAACTCGACTGCATGTGGTCTGTCTAGGTCTCAAACGTACTCGTGCATACCGACCCAGACCACGCCTTGGCTCGCTTGAGGCAGCGACTTCCTCTCCCCGAAGACTGGGGCTTCCTTCAGATGCGGACACAACTTTCTCCGTGGTGGTGGCAACTGTTGCCGACCATCCTTGTGACGGATTCGGATGCTACTGCCGTCACGACGTGCCGATGACGACCATGGAAGGCGGTTCCCTTCTCTGCTCGGATTGGGGAATCCGCGGAGGACAATCCGACTTCAAGCACCTCTCACAGCAGCTTGGGGTCACGCCTCTCTTCAGTCACTCCGCGAACGCAGACCGGGAGGGGTGGACACACCCCAGGAGGGTCAACCCAACGAGCGGGTGACAGGAATTACACGAGTCAGCCCTTCCGGTCTGCTACGGAACGCTACGGGCTAACCCGACCGCGGACCGTTGACACGAACAAAGTCGGAATTACATGACCGCTGAC
>NZ_LTCZ01000337.1:0-1788 GCF_001583455.1 Rhodococcus sp. LB1
GGAAGCACGAGTCTCGACGGTCGAGTGCTGCCGTGCCACACGGTGTTGGTCGCGACCACCACGTCGCCGGCCCGCGCGTCAGCCACCGGCACGGCCGCGTTCGGATTGCGGTCGAACTTCGGGAAATTGCTGCTGGATACGTCGAGTCGCAGCCGGTGCCCCGCGGCGAACACGTACGCGGTGGCCACGAGGTCCACTTCGATCTCGTAAACCATCCCAGGGTCAAGGAATTCAGGCTGCGTGGTCGAGTTCCGGTAGCGGCACCGAAGGATGCCATCGCACACGAGTTCGGCCCGCCCCGCCGGATCGACGTCAACCAATGCCGCTGTGAAGTCGGTGTCGACCGCGCTCGATGAGACGAACAGTCTCGCTCGGACCGGACCGGTCACTTCCAACGGCCGGTTCAGCGGTTCGCTCGTGTAACACAACACGTCGTCACGACTTTCGGTCGGCGTCTGGTCTCGCGGACCCGCGTTGGCTCCGATGAATAGGCCCGGAAGATAGGTCGCGCCGCCGCACGTCCTGACCGGGTCGGCCGGGTCATACACGAAGGAATCTGACTCCGACGCCGGCTCCGAGTCGGATTCGGTGGAGGTGGACAGAGTGCCGCCACCGTTGCTCGTCCGCGCGTGACCGACACTGCCGAGAAAGTAATCGACGTAGTCCGTGTCCGGCAGGGGCCAGTCCGGCTCGTCGCGCCAGACATTGGGGCCCATGACGAAGATGCGCACCGGGCTGGACGGCGTCTCGGGCGGTGTGCCCGCCAGATGTTCTCGGAACCAGTCCAATTGGGCACCGGTGATGTCGGCCCCGTCGTAACCCGCCCGCACTCCGAAGGATCGCTCGGGAAACACTCCGCTGGCCGCGCCGTGGGCCCACGGACCGATGATCAGTCGCTGCCGGTGCGCGTCAGGATCTTTCGAACGAGCGCGAAGGGCGAGGTAATTCTGCAAGGTTCCACCCAAGAAGAGATCGTACCATCCCCCGATGTTCAACACCGGGAGGTTCGTGACGACCGTGTTTCGGGCCGAGAGACGCTCCCAGTAGTTGTCGCGCTCCGGATGGTCCAGCCATTCCGTGAGGTACGGCGCGATATCGGTCAGGACCGGATGGTCACGTATCGGTAGCGTAGAGAACACGTCGTCCATGGCGTCGAGCATGCGCAGCAATCTCCCAATGAGCTTCGTGTCGCGAGATGCGGAGCGCGCCAGTTCACCCATGCCGAGCGAGGACGTGACCCACTGCAGAGCGAATCCCAGCCGTAGTGCGCCGCCCTGGTACAACCAGTTGTCGTAGTTCTCGCTACCGGCGACGGCCGCGGAGATCGTGGCAAGGGCGGGCGGTCTCTCGGCCGCGGCCAACCATTGCGTGGCGCCCGTGTAGGAGCTGCCGAACATCCCCACCGACCCGGTCGACCAGGCTTGACCGGCTGCCCAGGCGACGGTATCCGCGCCGTCGGCTTTCTCGTCGGCGAACGGGCGGAAGTTCCCGCCGCTCTGGTACCGGCCTCGCGTGTCCTGGACGACGACCGCGAATCCCTCTCGCGCTGCGCGTAGCACGTCCACCCAACCGCTGATCATCCCGTAGACTTCCTTGTTGTACGGGATGCGCTCGACCAAGGTGGGAAACGGTCCATCGCCGTGCGGTCGATAGACATCGGTGGCGAGTTCGACGCCGTCGCGCATCGCGACCATAAGGTTCTTCTCGATGACCACGTTCATGGCGCTTACCGCGCTCCTTCCCGGCTCAGAACGCCGTGACGCCGCCGTCGACGGCCATCGACAGTGC
>NZ_LTCZ01000338.1:0-5397 GCF_001583455.1 Rhodococcus sp. LB1
TCAGGAAAGATCGAGGCTAGGGGCCATTCCACCCGCGGCCGCCGACGAGGGGACGACGGAGAAGGTGTGGTCCCGCGTCGAGTCGGGGTTCGATGTTTCCGAATCCTGGTGCGCTCGGAAAGGAGATGCCGGCGCCGTTCATTCGTACACAGCGAAGACCAGCGAGCGGGCCCCCCAGTCTCACCCGCCGCCGAGCTGGGCGGCCCGCGTCCCGCGTCGCCCCGAAGTCGGCACGGAAAAAACAATTGGCGGCAGAGCCGGGGGTCGGTAGATTCGGTGGCTGCCCTGCCCCTTTTCCGTCGTTCGCCGGGATGCCCTCAGTTCCCACCATCCGAAAGGTCCACCGTGACCGAACCCACTGGCCTCGTGAACGACGAGGCAAGAGCCGACGACCGAATCGAACGCCGAGACCTCCAGGTGATCGGTGTCCTGTTGGTGGCCAGCTTCGTGGTGATCCTCAACGAGACGGTGATGAGCATCGCCATCCCGGTCCTCCAGGTCGAATTGGGCGTACATCCCAGCGTGGGGCAGTGGCTGACGACCGCATTCATGCTCACGATGGCGGTGATCATCCCGCTCACCGGCTATCTCATCCAGCGCATCCCCACGCGCACTCTGTTCGTGCTCGCCATGTCGCTGTTCACGGCGGGAACGCTGATCGCGTTCGCCGCACCAGGCTTCGGTGTGCTGTTGTTCGCCCGCATCGTGCAGGCATCCGGGACAGCCCTCATGCTGCCGCTGCTGATGACGACGATCATGACACTGGTGCCGCCCGCCCGCCGCGGCGCGATGATGGGCAACATCTCCATTGTCATCGCGGTTGCGCCTGCTCTCGGCCCCACCCTGTCCGGTTTCATCCTCGACCACTTCGGGTGGCGTTGGATCTTCGGATTCGTTGCCCCCATCGCATTGGTCACATTGGTCCTCGGCGCCCGATTCGTTGTTTCGGTGTCCGAGACGACCAAGGCCGGCATCGACATCCTGTCGATCCCCCTGGCGGTACTCGGATTCGGTGGACTGGTGTACGGCCTGGTGAGCATCGGCGAATCGGCCCAGGAATCCGCGACTATCCCGGTGGGGGTGCCGTTCCTCATCGGTGCGGTCGCGATGTCCGGGTTCCTCGCCCGACAGCTCCGGCTGCAACGCGAGGACCGCGCCCTGCTGGACCTGCGCGTGTTCGGATACCGCCAGTTCAGCATCTCGGTCGTCGCGATGCTGGTCGGCATGGCAACGATGATGGGCACCTTCATCATCGTTCCCTACTTCGCGCAGTCGGTGATTCACCTCGATCCATTCGAAACAGGTCTCATCACACTGCCCGGCGGCCTTCTGATGGGTCTGGCGGGACCGATCGTGGGCCGCATCTACGACCGGCGCGGTCCTCTCGTGCTGGTCATCCCCGGCTCGATCCTCGTCAGCATCGGAGTGTGGATGCTGACGACGTTGAACACGTCCACCTCATTGTGGTGGTTGCTGTTGTCGAACATGGCGCTGTGCCTCGGCCTGGCGGCGACCTTCACACCGCTGATGACATCGGGATTGGGATCGGTGGCCGCTCACCTGTATGCGCACGGCTCCGCAGTGGTGGGCACGTTCCAGCAGGTGGCCGGCGCCGCCGGTACGGCACTGTTCGTCACTGTAATGACGGTCGTCGCCTCACGATCCGATCACCCTCACGATTCACCGGACGCCATCGCCGAGGGGGTGCGAATGGTCTTCCTTGTCGCCGGGATCCTCTCATTCGTGCTGATCGCCGCATGCGCCTTCGTGCGCAAACCGGTGAACCCGGTAGATCACGCACACCCTGCATCGGTGGATGCGCCCGCGCAGGGGACCTGAACGGTGGCGCGTGCTGAAGGTCGGAGCCCGAGCCAGAGTTCGCAGCATTTCAGTGGCAAGTTCCCTCGATGGATGTGTTGCGGATGTCGCTCGTGACGGATTCGTTCTCGCGGTGCTGCGGTCACCGTGGCGTGAGAAGCCGGCCGTTGTCGTCGCCATGAGTGACGGACGCCGGATTCCGTGCGCCCATCCCAGCCTCGGTTAACGATCTCTCACCGATCCGCAACCGGTGAGGTTCCGCAAACGGCGGGCGACACTGTGAGATGACGACTGGTCTCACGGTCGAACTCCTGGACACGTTCCCTGGCCGCATGTTCTGCGAGTGGCCTCATATGAATGGGAAAGCTTCGGTTCGGTGACGTGAAAGGTGGCCGCGATGACAGACGCATCACCGGAGCGTCCCGTGCGCTGCGGGTTCCGAAGGTCCGGAGCAGTGGCAACCCGGGTACGTAACGGATCTCTGCGCCGCCGGTGAGGTCGACCCGTTGATTGTTGATTCAGGAGTACTGGGTTTGGGCCGGTGAGCGATTGGCCGGGATGCTCGGTCGCCCTGTGCGGGCGGATTCCGCAGATCGGATGCACGGGGGCGTTCATGGCAGAGCTACCGACGATCATCGGGCCCCGGGGCCGATTGTTGGTGGCTGGAAGCCAAGTGGCGATTGTGTGGCGCGGGCGTTGGTGGGGCGGCTGCTCGATGATGTACGCAGAGAGGGGTTTGTCACGGTTCGTCTCGAGTCGCTTCGTTTCATGACGGCGGCGCACGCGTTGTATCGGTCCCAGGGATATATGGAGACGCCGCCGTTCGCCGGGTCGGAAGCGGGGAGCGCTGGGCTCGAGTCAGGGGCGGTCTTCATGGAGCTCGTCCAGCGGTACGTGTTGACGAGGCTGGTGGCCGTGATCGGCGCGCACGGGTGACAGTGAACGCACTCCGGCCTGCATGGGTACTCCCATACTTGTCGCCATGTGCGGTGTCAGGGTAGCCACCGCGCGGGCTGTTGCCATGCGTCGGGCTGCGCGGCGGCATTCGTCGAGAAACCGCCCCCGAACTGGCCATTGAGGTCAGTCTGGGTGTGGTTTAACGTGGATGGTGCGAGCCGTATCCCGTCGGGTCGAGACTTGACATTCCGGGATACGACTCGCCTTGGGATCAGCGCAGCTCTCGGCCGTGGCAGACACAACGACCACACGGTGCCGTCGTGAGAAGCGCCAATCAGCAGTGACACTGAGCGGCGTGACGGGAGATCGTCACGCACCGCTCCATGGACGCCCGTGGGGTGCGCCCGACCTACGGGCAGAGGGCGGCGATGGTTCGACGCCCGGCCGAAGTTGGCCGGTGTCCAGGAAGTGACGCCCGATGATCGTCATTCCGTTCGGTACGGTGGCCATGGTTATCCTGCGTCCGTGCGGTGTGCGGTGCCGAAGCGGTGTTGGTACGCGGTCGGTGACATCGACAGCTCTCGTGCGAAGACTCTTCGTAGGCTTTCGTAGCTGGGGAATCCGGCGAGTGATGCTGCTTGTGTTGCGTTGTGTCCTTGGTCGAGGAGGGCCTTTGCCATGTCGAATCGGATCAGTTCGACGTATCGGGCTGGCGTGGTGGACAGTTCGGTGCGGAAGAGTCGGGTGAGGTGTCTGGGGCTCATGTTGAGGTGTTCGGCGAGTTCGGGGAGCGAGTGGTTGCCGGCCGGGTCCGCGGTTACCAGATCGACGATTCGGCGGAGGGCTGGTGTGCGCGGCGGCGGGCCTTGGAGTGGGGCGGAGAACTGTGATTGTCCGCCCGCGCGCTGCAGGTAGACCACGAGGCGTCGGGCGACGTCGCGTGTCAGGTCGGGGCCGTGGTCGTCTTCGACGAGTGCCAGCGCGAGGTCGATGCCGGCGCTGACGCCTGCGGACGTGTAGGTGGTGCCGTCGCGAACATAGATCGAGTCGGGTTCGACGTGGGTCGTCGGGTGTCGGACGGCAAGTTCGTGTGCGACCTTCCAGTGCGTGGTCGCGCGTTTGCCCTCCAGGAGGCCGGCCGCCGCGAGGATGAACGCCCCGGTGCAGATGGAGCCGACCCGAGCAGCTCGTGTGGCGAGGGTGTTTGTGGCGTCGACGAGGTCGCGGGCGATGGTGGTTCGGGGGTAGATGTCGCCGCCGGCGACGAGGAAGGTGTCGGGTGCCGGTTCCGATCCTGCGTCGCCGTCGACGGAGATCTTTATGCCGATGGACGATGCCACGTCCGAACCGGTCGGTGACAGGAGCGCGATCTGGTAGTCGGCGCCGCATCGATTCGCTTCCGCGAACACTTCGGCGGGGCCGGCGACGTCGAGTAGTTTCACCCCGTCGTAGACCAGGATCGCGACCCGATGTGGGTGGGGGCTGGTGTGCACGCTCATCGCCTGTCCGGATTCGGGTGGGTCATGGCCGGACCGAGGCGGCGCCGGAGGCCGGGTGTGCGGCACCGTTGAGGGACGGAGACATCGTCTGTTCTACAACATCGAAACCTGAAAGTGCAGGGCTCATGACCGAGATCATCGCAGAAGTGGAGATTCCCGAGACGCAGGCGGCGGCCGAGGCCACTGTTCTGATCAGGGAGACGACGAACCCGCTGATTTTCCATCACTCGCGGCGCGTGTTCATTTTCAGCACGCTGCGGGCCCGCGAGCTCGGCCTGCGGCCGGACCCAGAGTTGCTGTATCTGTCGGCGCTGTTCCATGACACGGGTCTGCTCAGGCCGTTCTCGGCCGTGGAGCAGCGGTTCGAGCTCGATGGAGCCGATCACGCTCGCAAGTTCCTGCTCGATCGTGGTTTCTCCGATGCCGCCGCTGAGGTGGTTTGGACGGCGATCGCGCTGCACACCACGCCGGGGATTCCCGGCCGGATGGGGGACGAGGTCGCTGCCACGAACTTCGGAGTCCTCACCGATGTGGTCGGCTTGGGTCTGGACGGGCTGGACCCGGACCAGGTCGCGGAGGTCACCGCTGCCCATCCGCGGGGTGACTTCAAGAACGAATTTCTGCGTGCCTTCGTCGACGGGCTCAGACATCGGCCGGACACCACGTACGGCACGGTGAATGCCGACGTACTGGAGCACTTCGTTCCCGGCTTCCGCCGTGTGAGCATGGTTGATCGCATCATGGGGTCGGCGTGGTCTGCGTGACCGCGACGCACCGGAAGACAGCGTGCGATCTTCTCGTTCAGCACCATCGGTGTGGGTGCCCGGACCCGCAACCATTCGACAGCCTAATCAAAAGGAACATCATGACCAGCGTGAATCTCGGCAAACAGCACCCGTCCGTCTATCAGAGCCTGACGAAGCTGGACGCGGAAGTGAAGGCGGCCCTGGCAACGGCGGAAGCAGACCCGCTCCTGGTGGAGTTGGTGAAGATCCGCGTCTCCCAGCTGAACGGCTGTGCCTTTTGCCTTCGACTTCACACCCGCGACGCCCTCGCCAAGGGGGAGACGACGGATCGACTCGCGGTCGTCGCAGCGTGGTGGGAGTCGCAGTATTTCAGCGACCAGGAGCGCGCGGCGCTCGCTCTCGCCGAACAGGTCACCGCTCTCGCCGTTCCGGAACGG
>NZ_LTCZ01000339.1:0-4422 GCF_001583455.1 Rhodococcus sp. LB1
ACCATTCGTATGGACGGCGCTCTGCGGATGGCGCCGCGGTAGGCGGCCGGCTCGAGAGAAGGGCTCGGCCTCGCTTCCTGCCCTGCGACGATGACGCGATCGCACAGGGCTCCGGAGTGCCCATTCGCACGGCCGTGGCCAACGGGCCCCTGGGCTCTGGACCAGGGGCCCGTCGGCCTGCGTCGACCAGAGAGTCACACTCCCGGCGCGAAACAGCCTCCCCTCGTACGCGCGCTCCTCCACTTAACTAACTATTGCGACGACAAACTCTACACTCTAATAACTATTGACTCGTGAAATATTGAGGACGATACTGATTCTATAAGGTTAAGAAGCGGCAGATCATGGAGCTGGCCGCCCGGAGGATCGGACAATCCGGTGAGTACGACATTCGAACCCGCAATGCGGTGGGAACGACGATCAACTATCGCGGCCGACGACGGAGTTCCGCTCGTGACCCGCGAGTACGGCCCCGAAGCGGCACCCTTGACCGTGATCTTTGCGCACGGTCACTGTCTCGACATGCAATCGTGGGAGCTGCAACGCGCCTTCCTTCAGAGCACCTTCGGGTCAGAGATCCGACTGGTCTTCTACGACCAGCGCGGCCATGGCGAGTCCGGGCCCGCAGCGCCCGACACGATGACGATCGAGCAACTCGGCCAGGATCTCGACTCCGTCATTCGTGCGGTCGGGGGCAATGCACCGATTGCATTGGTAGGGCACTCCATGGGCGGGATGAGCATCCTCAGCTGGGCCCGTCAGCACCCGGAAAAGATCGGGTTCCCCGTGGTCGCCGCAGGCCTCATCGCGACCGCCGCATGCGAGCTCACCGGGTCCGGTATCGCTCGTAGCCTGAGCAATCCGCTGGTACTCGCGGCCACGACCGTTGCCCGGCACGCTCCTTGGATTCTGGGCGCCGGACGTGTCGTCGCCGGGAAAGCGTGCGAACACGTAGTTCGGCACGCAGCCTACGGTTGGGCCCCGATCCACCCGCGCCTGGTTACCTGCGCCAACACGTTGATCAACGACACCGCATCCGCGACCATCCTGGGGTTTCTTCCTGCTTTCACGCATCTCGACGAAACAGCAGGAGTGAATGCGCTCGCACGGGTCCCGGCGATGGTGCTGTGTGGGTCAGGGGACCTGATGACGCCATATGCGCATTCGCAGAACATTGCGGACCAGCTACCGCTGTCGGAACTGGTGCCTGTCCCAGACGCCGGACACATGGTGATCCGAGAGCGACCAGCCGTCGTGTCCGAGGCCATCGTCAGACTGCTCACGCGCGTTCGGGTCGCGCGGGAGCCGTATGCGCCCGCCGATCTCGAGCCCGCTTCCGTCGGGGCCTGAGGTCTGGACGGACTCGGGGAGCTGCCGGTAGACCTGGGTGCATTTCGACGAATCGACGTGCCAGGCCCGGCGCCACGACCGGCGAGCTGGCCAACGGGGGGCGTGGGCGGTTCGGGGGTAGCTTCGAGTACGGAAATCTTGCTCTGGTGTATTTTTTAGCCGTGAACTTCTTTCTCGTCGTAGACTGCAACCATGCGGCTGCGAGAATCACATGACTGCTGAGGTTTCGACGGCGGGTTCGGACTCGATCGGCGACGACGGTGTCGATCGGGTTGAGCAGGCATGGGCGCGTGAGCGCCCGGACATCGACGTCAGCTCCGTGGGAATCGTGACCAGGATCTGGCGCATTGCACGGCATTTGGAGCGTGAACGCGTCGAGCGTCTGGCCGAGCTCGGCACCGACAGGGTCACGCTCGATGTCCTCGCAATGCTGCGGCGTGCCGGCAAGCCGTATCGGATGACGGCTGGGCGCCTTTCCGAGGCGGCGCTGATTACTCCCGGGGGGATCTCGAACCGGCTGGACAAGCTCGAGCGCAGCGGACTGGTCAAGCGGAGCTTCCACCCAAAGGACCGTCGTCGGGTAGATGTGCAATTGACGAGGAAGGGTGTCAAGCTCGTCGATGAGGTCGTCTCCGACATCATGGATCACGAGTCTCGGCTCTTGGAGATCCTGGCGGGCGACGATCAAGCGGAACTTCGGCGGCTCCTCAAGATCCTCCTGGCTCAGTTCGAGGATCCTGCGGTGGGGCTGGAGACCGACTGAGCCGAATCCGCGGGGCCTGAGCCGAGCACGGTTCGGCGCAGCACGTCCCCCACGATGCCGACGGCCAGAGCTCGGTCGTGAAAGTCCCGCAGATCCGATTGAGGGTTGCACCGGAGATAGTCGTCGCGCAGTCGCCATGGATACAGGGCCACCCCTCACTATGCCGGAGGTGAAGTTCGCCAGACGGCGCCATCGATTGAGCTCATGGCCTCGCTCCATGCGGTACCGACCTGCAGGTGATGGCCTACGACGCCTTTCACGGAACACGCGGGACGCTCAGTGCCGGGTGTGAAAGCGGTCGACTCCGGCAGGTACCCACCACCAGGCGAGTCAGTTCTTCGTCCGGGCCGGTGTAGTAGATACCACCGGTACGAGTCGCGGCGATCCGGCATTCGAGTCGCTCGATCTCACGCGGGATCGTGAAATGCTAATCCTTCAGCTCTGTCAGGTCCGATCGGAGAGGTCCTGCATCCACCGTTGCGCTGCGTCGGTGCCACGCAGGGTCCGCCGTGCGTTGTTGTTCGGCCGCGATGGACGCCACGGTCGCCCTCCCCCACTCGTAGGTCTCTTGCAGGTCGATGCCGGCCCGATGAACCTTCGCGACCTCAGTCGGTAGATGTCCGTGCCGACGCTGTCTTTTGTGTGTCCCGCGGTGGCATCTGTCGCAAAACGTCGCCGTACCCCCGTGCGGGGCGCATCCAGTCGGCGTACCGTCCGGTGAATAGTCGGTCACCTGGTCATCAAAAGCCGTGTACCCCGATGCGGGTCGCCTCCACCGGGTCGAGTTCGCAGCACGCGATCAGGTAGTTCTCTGCGATCCGCTCGACGAGTGTGGGAGTCCGGGCGGGGGTGGGCCCTTGCGGGGTCTCAATGGTGTCCGAGCTGGACTGTTCTGGCGAGTCAGGCATCGGTCACGGTGCGGCCACGACCGCAGCGTCGAGCCGTGGGAACGCGTCGGTTTCGATGTCCCCGTGCACGTGTGCGGGGGCCAGTCCGTGCTTGGTGTAGCGATCGATATAGGTCGCAACCGTTTCCGCGGCGGACGAATGGGTCGGGTGCCGGCGTAGATGCAGCTCGACCACGCCGAGCAGGAGCTGTGCGGCGTCCCGGAGTACCGGGTCGTTGAGTCCGTCACGCGCGGCCGTCACCCAGAGGTCCTGCGTATCCGGGAGCAGGTCGACCAGTTCCGCGGCAACTCGATCTTCAATTGCGGTCGAGGCGACGAGGACCGCGGCGGAGCGGCAATCCGGCTCCAACGCATCGATCATCCGGAACTCCAGCCAGCCGCGAGGCCGAATCGGTGGAAACAGTGTCGTCAGGTGGTAGCGCAGATCGTCCTCGGTCGGCCAGCCTGCCGGGTGCCCCGTTGTCATCCAGTCGGCGAAGGTCAACCCGGGCGGAACGCTCGTGCCCAGCTCGCCGCCGCGAATGAAGAATACATCTGCCGCGAGAGCATATTGCGCCCAATCCGTTCCGGGTTGATCACTCACCGGGACCGGTGCCGTTCGCCCGGGGTCGATCCCATTCCAGATCGCCTGCCGTACCGATTGCCAGCGCTGCCCATCGGGACCGATCCCGGGAGAATTCGCGAAGGCCGCGACGAGAACCGGGCCCATCCTATTCGCCAGTTCCCAGCGCACGTTCCGGCGGTCGGGATGGTGGCTGATGTTGATCTGCACCGATGCGGTGTTCGTCATCATCCATGTCCCTTCCCGGCCGCGGTGCGCGTAGAAGCTCTCCATCGCCCGGTACCGGGGCAGGTCCAGGATCCGGTGCGGGGGACGGCGGTCGTCCACTGCGAGGTCGGTCGGAATCAACCCGTGTGCTCGTAGCCGATGGTGGAGAATCACGGCGTCTTCGTTGATTGCGCGTAGCGTGGCCGGCCCCGATTCGAGCGGCGGACCAGACAGTTCGACCTGCCCGCCTGGCTCGATCGTGATGCGGCTGCCGTTCGGCAGCGGACGGTTCATGATCGGCAGGAAGTCGGCGGATTCGGGGCGTGAGAGGCTGCCTCGCTTGTGCACTGGCCATTCAATCTCGACGCCGACGAGGTCGGCGCCACCGGGTTCGAATGCTTCGCGTGCGACCGCGTATGCCTTCTGGATCGTCAATGTTGGGCGAGAACTGGTCATGTCACCAGGTCCTTTCGTCGTCGATACTATAGCTGAGAAACATTTCACATCGAAACAATTGACGAGCAAGAGATATCTCCATATTATGGAGTGAAGCACATCACAACAAGCCCCAGTTTGTGTCGCTCGACACTTCGCAAAACTGTCTTCTACCAGGTGAAAGGTGCCCTTCATGAG
>NZ_LTCZ01000340.1:0-1132 GCF_001583455.1 Rhodococcus sp. LB1
CGGCAGGTGAGGTGTCGGGGGTGATGTCGGTGGGACGCTCGAGCAGCTTGCCCTTGTGGAACACGGCGCCGGCTCGGACGAGCGCGACCAGATGCGGAGCGTTGACCGCACGCCAGCGAGCCTGTGCGGCGTCGATCAGCTTGTAGGCCATGGCAAGTCCCGCCGCACGGGATCCGGGTCCCTTGGTGACTTTCGTCCTCAAACGCACCGTGGCGAAGGTAGATTCGATGGGATTTGTGGTGCGTAAATGCACCCAGTGCTCGGCCGGGTACTTGTAGAATTCGAGCAGCACATCCGTGTCGTCGGTGATCTTCTTTACCGCCTTCGGATACTTCGCGCCGTAGTCGAGCTCGAAGGCCTTGATCGCCACTTGCGCCTTCTCGATGTCCTCGGCGATGTAGATTTCCTTCATCGCCGCGAGCGCACCTGGATGCGCCGACTTCGGCAGCGCAGCAAGCACATTGGCCTGCTTGTGGAACCAGCACCGCTGCTCCCGGGTTTCCGGGAACACCTCCCGCAGCGCCCGCCAGAACCCCAGAGCGCCGTCACCGACCGCGAGAACGGGAGCGGTCATACCGCGGCGTCGGCAGTCCCGCAGCAGGTCAGCCCACGACTCGGTGGACTCGCGGTACCCGTCGGTGAGGGCAACGAGCTCCTTGCGTCCGTCCGCGCGGACGCCGATCATCACCAGCAGGCACAGTTTCTGCTGCTCGAGCCGCACCTTGAGGTGGATGCCGTCGACCCACAAATAGACAAAGTCAGTGCCGGCGAGGTCCCGATCCTGGAAGGCCTTCGCCTCGTCCTGCCACTGGGTCGTCAACCGGGTGATCGAGGCCGCCGAGAGCCCGGCACCCGATCCGAGGAACTGTTCGAGTGCCGGGCCGAAGTCGCTGGTGGAGAGCCCGTGCAGATACAGCAGCGGCAGCACCTCGTTCATCTGCGGGGACTTGCGCACCCAGGCCGGCAGGATCGCGGACGAAAATCGCTGTCGCTCCCCGGTGTCCGGGTCGACGCGCTTGTCGTTGACCCGCGGGGCCTTCACGTTGACCGCACCAGCGGCGGTCAGGACGTCGCGTTCGTGGTGGTAGCCGTTGCGCACCACCAGGCGGCGCCCGTTCTCGTCGACCTGATC
>NZ_LTCZ01000341.1:0-1530 GCF_001583455.1 Rhodococcus sp. LB1
GGCAGGGCTTTGCGGTCGAGCTTGCCGTTCACCGTCACCGGCAACTCCGCCAGCACCACCACCACCGACGGCACCATGAACCCCGGCAACCCCACCGCAGCCCACTCCCGCACCGCCCGCTCGTCCACCACCGCCCCCGACACCGGCACCACATACCCCGCCAGATAATCACCCGACGACCCGTCACCGCGCAGCACCACCACCGCCTGCGCCACATCCTCCCGGCGCAACAACACCGCCTCGATCTCCCCCAACTCGATCCGCTGACCCCGCAACTTCACCTGAAAATCCGTACGCCCCAGATACTCCAACTCCCCACCCGGCAACCACCGAACCCGATCCCCCGTCCGATACAACCGCAACCCCGCACCGAACGGATTCGCCACGAACCGATCCGCCGTCAAATCCGGCCGCCCCCGATACCCCCGCGCCAACTGCACACCACCGAGATACAACTCCCCCGCCACCCCCACCGGCACCGGCCGCAACCGCCCGTCCAGCACCAACGTCTGCGTATTCCACACCGGCCCCCCGATCGGCACCACCCTCCGATCCGCATCCGTCACCTCGTGGAACGTCACATCCACCGACGCCTCCGTCGGACCGTACAAGTTGTGCAACTCCGCCGCACTCACCCGCAGCAGACGTGCCGCCGTTGCCGACGGCAACGCCTCACCGCTGGTGAACACCCGGCGCAGCGCACCACACCCCTCCACATTCGCCCCCGCCAGAAACACCTCGAGCATCGACGGCACGAAATGCACAGTGGTGACCGACTCCTCCCGGATCACCCGCTCGAGGTACACCGGGTCGCGGTGCCCGTCCGGCTCCGCGACCACCAACCGCGCACCAGTAATCAACGGCCAGAACAACTCCCACACCGACACATCGAACGTCACCGGCGTCTTCTGCAACACCACATCATCAGAGCCGAGCCCGCACTCCCCCTGCATCCACAACAACCGATTCACGACACCCGCATGCGACACCGCCACACCCTTGGGCCGACCCGTCGACCCCGACGTGAACATCACATACGCAAGATGACCCGGACGCAACGGCGCACGCCGCTCCCCATCCCCCACCGGATCGGCCGAAAACCCCGACACATCCACCGAATCCAACTCCACCACCCGCACACCCGCAGGCACCACCACCCGATCCGAGCAGGTCGTCAGCACCAGCACCGGATCCGCCGTCGCCACCACAAACCCCACCCGCTCCGCAGGCTGATCCGGATCGATCGGGACATACGCCCCACCCGCCTTCACCACCGCGTACATCCCCACCAGCATCGCCACCGAACGACGCACCGCCACACCCACCGACGACTCCGGGCCCACCCCGGCCGCGATCAGGAACCGCGCCAGCCGATTCACCCGCGCATCGAACTCCCCATACGACAACACCACCGCACCGCACACCACCGCGACCGCGTCCGGAGTCCGCCCCACCTGCACGTCGAGCAGGTCGGCGAGGGTGGTGTGGGGCACCGGGTGACCCGTCGCATTCCACGAACCCACCACCAAC
>NZ_LTCZ01000342.1:0-953 GCF_001583455.1 Rhodococcus sp. LB1
TCTTCGCCGATTCTGTGGACGTGGATCAGGTTGGTCGAGCCTACGGTGCCGGGCGGCGACCCGGCCACGATGACCACCAGTTCACCCTTCTGGTACCGGCCCAACCCGAGCAGGGCGTGGTCGACCTGCCGCACCATCGCGTCGGTGCTCTCGACCGGGTCGACGATGAACGTCTCGGTGCCCCACGTCAGCGACAACTGGCTGCGCACCTCCGGCAGCGGGGTGAACGCCAGCAGCGGCAGCGGCGTGTGCAGCCGCGCCAGGCGGCGCACCGTGTCCCCGGACTGGGTGAACGCGACCAGCGCCTTCGCGTCGAGCCGCTCCCCGATGTCGCGGGCGGCGTAGGAGATGACACCCCGCTTGGTGCGCGGCACATGCGTCAGCGGCGGCACCTGGGTGGACTCGTTCTCCACCGCCTCGACGATCCGCGCCATCGTGCGCACCGTCTCCATCACGTACTTACCGACCGACGTCTCACCGGACAGCATCACCGCGTCCGCGCCGTCGAGGACCGCGTTCGCCACGTCGGACGCCTCGGCGCGGGTGGGCCGCGAGTTCTCGATCATCGACTCCAGCATCTGGGTGGCCACGATGACCGGCTTCGCGTTCTCCCGGGCGATCTGGATCGCCCGCTTCTGCACCAGCGGCACCTGCTCGAGCGGCAACTCCACACCCAGGTCACCGCGGGCGACCATCACCGCGTCGAATGCCAGCACGATCGCCTCGAGGTTGTCGATCGCCTCCGGCTTCTCGAGCTTCGCGATCACCGGGATCCGGCGACCGACCCGATCCATCACGGCGTGAACCAGTTCCACATCGGCCGGCGACCGCACGAACGACAGCGCGATGAAGTCGACGCCGAGGCCCAGCGCGAACTCGAGGTCGGCGATGTCCTTCTCCGACAGCGCCGGGACCGACACGTTCATCCCCGGCAGGGACACACCCTTGTTGTT
>NZ_LTCZ01000343.1:0-1723 GCF_001583455.1 Rhodococcus sp. LB1
GATCCGCGCGGGCGCCCGCGGGTACGTCACCAAGACGATCTCGGGCGCGGAACTGGCCGACGGCGTGCGCCGGGTCGCCGGCGGTGACGCCGTGTTCAGCCCGAGGCTCGCGGGATTCGTGCTGGACTCCTTCACCGGACGTTCCAATGCTCCTGAGCCGCAGCTGGATCCGGAGCTGGATTCGCTGACGCCGCGGGAGCTGGAAGTGCTGCGGCTGCTCGCGCGCGGTTACACGTACCGGGAGATCGCGGAGGAACTGGTGATCTCGGTGAAGACGGTCGAAACGCATGCGTCGAACGTGCTGCGGAAGACGCAGCAGTCCAACCGGAATGCGCTCACGAGGTGGGCGCACCGCCGGCGGATCGACTGACCGCCGGGGTGTCAGGGCTGGGCGAGGAGGACGATCACTGCCACGAGCACGGCCAGGATCAGGATCGCGACCATGACACCCATGGCGATCGGCGCCCACGCCACCACCTGGTCGCGGACAGTGGGGGCCGGCGAACCGGGAGCGGGTTTCGTCGGGCGCGGCGGCCACTGCAACCGGCCGAGCGGACGCGGCACGTTCTTGAGCGGTGTGCTCTGATGCACCGCGGGCAGACCGGCCTGGGTGGAACTCACCAGTTTGCTGCGCCGGCGTGAGTCGGGCAACGGCGTCGAGCGGTGTGCCCACGCCGGGATGGTGCCGTCTGCGGAATAGACGGGCGAGCCGACGAGGTGCGCGACGTTTCCGTCCCCGGCCATGGCCACCCGGGCCAGGGCGTCGCGGGCCTCGGCCATCGTCGGACGACGCGCCGGGTCGGGCTCGAGCAGGTGCAGCAGCGTGTCGGTGAGCGGTCCGGCCTTGCTCGGACGGTAGATCTCGGCCTTCGCGACCCGGTGCAGGAGTGCGATGGAATCCGAGTCGATCCCGAACGGCGGCTGTCCCTCGACGACGGTGTACAGCGTGGAACCGAGCGAGAAGACGTCGCTCGCCTCGGTGGGGTCCTGACCGCGGGCGACCTCGGGGGAGAAGTACGCGGGTGTGCCGGTGATGACCCCGTTCGTCGTGTCGGCGGAATCGCCCTTGGCGCGGGCGATGCCGAAGTCACTGATCTTGACGGTGCCGAGTTCCCGGCCGCGGTCGGCGACGAGGATGTTGCCCGGCTTGATGTCCCGGTGCACGATCCCGGCGGCATGGGCGGCCGTGAGCGCGTCGGCCACTTGCGCGCCGATCTGGGCGACCTCGAGCGGGGGCAGTGTGTCGGCGATGTTCATCGCCTGGGCGAGGCTGCGGGACGGCAGGTACTCCATGACCAGCCAGGGCTCGCCCGCCTCGAGTGCGACGTCGTACATCGCGATGGAATGGCTGTGGGCGAGTTTGGCGGCGTTGCGCCCTTCCCGCATGGTGCGTTCGCGGACTCGGCGGGCCTCGTCGGGGTCGAGTCCGGCCGTCGTGGTGACCTGTTTGATGGCGACGTCGCGGTGCAGCAGGGTGTCCCGTGCGAGCCAGACCGCGCCCATTCCACCGCCGCCCAGTTTGGACCGCAGGCGGTATCTTCCGGCCACCAGGTATTCGGGTCCGATGCCCCTCTCGCTCTGCTCCTGCTCCATCACGCGTTCAGGTTAGAGGATTGTGCGGACACGGGATGCGCGACGGTCCTGACCTGGCCATTCGTGGTCCACTTGACGGGCCTCCACCGACCGGCTTTACTTGAAATGAGTTCGAAAATACGTTCGAACA
>NZ_LTCZ01000344.1:0-623 GCF_001583455.1 Rhodococcus sp. LB1
CGGTGAAGTGGCTGTGCCAGATCCTCGAGGTCTCCCGCTCGGGGTTCTACCGGTGGCGGGCCGCCGCGCCGGCCCGGGCCGCCCGCACCTCCGCCGACGAGGAGTTGGCCGCCCGGATCCGCGCCATCCACGACGACTCCGACGGCACCTACGGGGCCCCACGGGTGACCGCCGAACTGCGCGATGCCGGGATCGAGGTCAATCACAAGCGGGTCGAACGGGTCATGCGCGTGAAGGGGATCGTCGGGCTGCATCTGCGCAAACCGGTGCGCACCACCGTCCCCGCCCCGGACGCGGCCCCGGTGCCGGACCTGGTCCGGCGGGATTTCACCGCGAGCGCACCGAACACCAGGTACGTCGGGGACATCACCTACCTGCCGGTGGGTGACGGTGAGGTCGATCGCCGACCACATGCGCACCGAGTTGGTCACCGACGCGCTGCGGGCGGCGGCCGCCTGTCGTGGCGCCGCCGGGCTCGATGGATCAATATTCCACTCCGACAACGGATCTCAATATGCATCGGCGGAATTCGCCGAACTCTGCTGCGAGTTGGGGGTGACCAGATCGCGGGGTGCGGTCGGAACGTCGGCGGACAACGCGGCCGCCGAGTCGCTGAATGCGAC
>NZ_LTCZ01000345.1:0-3406 GCF_001583455.1 Rhodococcus sp. LB1
GGCCGCCGCGCCGGCCCGGGCCGCCCGCACCTCCGCCGACGAGGAGTTGGCCGCCCGGATCCGCGCCATCCATGCCGACTCCGACGGCACCTACGGGGCACCGCGGGTGACCGCCGAGCTGCGCGATGCCGGGATCGAGGTCAATCACAAGCGGGTCGAACGGGTGATGCGCGTGAAGGGGATCGTCGGGCTGCATCTGCGCAAACCGGTGCGCACCACGATTCCCGATCCGGATGCGGCCCCGGTGCCGGACCTGATCCGGCGGGATTTCACGGCGAGCGCACCGAACACCAGGTACGTCGGGGACATCACCTACTTGCCGGTGGGTGATGGTGAATTTCTGTATCTGGCGACGGTGTTGGACCTGGGTTCGAGGCGGTTGGCGGGGTGGTCGATCGCCGACCACATGCGCACCGAGTTGGTCACCGACGCGCTGCGTGCGGCCGCCGCCTGTCGTGGCGCCGCCGGTCTCGATGGGGCAATTTTCCACTCCGATTATGCCGAGGTTTTCGTTAAGCCGAGGAATTTGTGAGTTTGTCTGTGCTGCTTAGATATTCTGAGTATTCATTCGGCTTAACGATTGACTGTCAGGCTTACGTTTGTCGTGTCCATGCCCCTATGGGAAGGAGACGGCGATGGATACGACGATCACCAGGATCGGTGCGGTTGTTATTGCCGAGTTGCGTTCAGTCGGCTACATGGAATCGACGATCGGGCAGTACGGAAAGACCATCAAGGCGCTCACCGAATACGCGAAGCGACACGGTGCAAATGCTTACACGCCAGCGTTGGGTGCCGGCTTCGCGTCGATGACGACCAGCCCGCGCACGGGACGGTTCAGCGCGCAGCGCAGGTTCGACTACCGACGACTGGTAGCCCTGTTCGACTCCTACGTGACCACCGGACGGGTCGACCTGTCGATGCGTAGGCGCGGCGGTGGTGGTCCGCGACCGACATCTGCTCAGTTTGTGGTGCTTAATGATTCGTGGGAATCGGACATGGCCGAACGCGGTTTGGCTGCAGCAACGCGTGAGGCCTACGGCCGGACGGCCCGCGGCTACCTGTGTTTTCTCGAATCGAGAGGAACCGTCGAACTCGATGACGCCGACGGTGGCACCGTTCTGGAGTTCCTGCGTTCGTTGTCGCCGAGGTGGGCGAAAACCACGTTGTTCTGGGTGGTGTCGAACCTTCGCCCCTTCCTGACCTTCATAAACCGGGCAGATCTGATCGACGCGGTCAATCTGGCGGGAGTGAAACGTCCCCATCCGATAGTGCCGGTCCTCGGTGACGACGATCATCGGCGGATCATCGCCGCGTGCACGTCCGGCATCGTGTGCGTTCGTGACGCCGCAATCACCTTGCTGGCACTGTCGACCGGGCTTCGGGCCTGCGACATCATTGCGTTGCGACTGGGCGATATCGACTGGCAGGGGCAGACGATCTCGCTCGTGCAGCAAAAGACGGGCAACCCGCTCACCGTCCCGCTGATCGACGTTCTCACCTCGACGCTCGCCGACTATGTTGTGCATGAGCGGCCCGAAACCGAAGACGATCACCTGTTCGTACGCCGGGTGGCGCCGCATGTTCGGCTTCGTGATCACGCCTCGATCCACCGGGTGACTGCGACGGTGTTCACCGCTGCCGAGGTGACCGATGTCAAGGGTGGAACCCGTCTTCTGCGGCATAACGCCGCCTCTCGGATGCTGCGGGCCGCGACTCCGTTGCCGACCATCGCGGCGGTGCTCGGTCTCGCGAGCGAGGAATCGGCCAAGCAGTACATGAATATCGATGACGAGCGGCTGCTCCGGTGCGTGCTGGCGGTGCCGCAAAGCGCACGGCCATGAACGGCCGCGGATTCACCAGCGCGTTCGCGACGCAGTTGGCTGAGTACGTCGAGTTCAAAAGGGCGATGGGTTGCGACGGTGCCTCGCGGATCTGGTATCTGAACAAGTTCGACTCCTATTGCGCCGAGCACGAGCGGACCCTTTTCGATCAGGAGACCGTCGAAGCCTGGGTGACAGCGCAATTGGCCACCTCCGGCCGGTACCGGTCGTGGATGTCATACATCCGCGACCTCGGCCGCTTTCTGCGTGCCACTGGGCACACAGACGCCTACGTGCTCTCCGACAGGTGGAAGTCCGCGGTCGTGCCCGCCCGTCCCTACCTGCTCACTGCCAAGGAGATCGACGCGTTCTTCGCCGCCGCGGCACAGCTGAACACGGCATCGCCGTGGCGGTGGCAGGCGAGCGCATTCTTCACTCTGATGCACTCGTCGGGCCTCCGCACCTGCGAGGTCCGCCGCTTGCTGGTCGAGCACGTCGACCTGCCGGGCCGGCACATCGACGTGATCTGGTCCAAAGGCAGACGCAGCCGCAGACTGCCGATCACCAGTGATATCGCCGACGTGCTGGCAGCGTGCGACGACACCTCGAGATCGACTATCGGTGCCGGGCGGGAAACGTTCTTCACCTCCTCGACCGGCCAGCCGGTCACCGCCGCTACGGTCGGGGTGATGTTCAACCGGATCTGGGATAACGCCGGCTTGGCGCGACCGGCGAGCGGACAGCGTCCCCGCCCCTACGATTTCCGGCACCATTTCGCCTACGCCAACATCGAACGATGGATGGCCGACGGCATCGACGTCGGCGCGATGTTGCCGTATCTGTCGACCTACATGGGTCACGCAACGGTCGAGTCGACCTACTACTACATTCACACATCGCCCGGCTTCATGGACGCCTACGGGCACATCACCGCCGGTGCCGGCTCGCTGCTCCCGGAGGTCGGATTCGAATGAAACACAACACCACAACCGGCGCGCCGGACTTCTACACATTCGCGCGCGGCTTCCTGCACACGTACATGCCCACAATCCGCAGACTCTCACCGAAAACGGTCGAGGCCTACCGGATCAGCTTGGAATGCTTCCTCACCTTCCTCACCGACCACGAGCACATCGACCGCGCACGGGTGAGCTTCGAGCACTTCGACCGAACACATGCTGAAAGCATGGATGATCTGGCTCGCCGACGACAAACAATATTCAGCGCGAACCATCACCCTGCGGATCAGCGCCCTCAAAGCTTTTCTGGCCTACGCCGCCGCCGAGGATGTCAGCCTCATGGCACTGAGCGAGGCGGCACGAACCCTCAAGACCCCGTCCGCCCCGAAGAAGCCGATCGAATATCTCACCGAAGACCAGACGCGAGCCTTCCTATCCGTATTCACCGGGCGCACCGGGAAATCACGCCGCAACCGAATGCTCCTGATCCTGCTCTACGACACCGCCGCCCGGGTCAGCGAAATCACCGCCCTCACACTGGCCGACCTGTCGCTGACCAAACCAGGGCACCTCACGCTCACCGGGAAACGCGACAAGACCCGAATCGTGCCCCTTGCCGGCAAG
>NZ_LTCZ01000346.1:0-94849 GCF_001583455.1 Rhodococcus sp. LB1
GGGCTTTCGGCATTCCCAGGGACTTTCGCCGACCGCAACTTGATAACGCTGCGGTAACGTCCCCTCGGTTCCCCTATGGCAGGTCCTTCGCCTGCGTAACGTGGCCCGGGCAGATCCGTTGGGATCGTGCCGTGCGGTGCGCGTCCTCCCGGATCACCCGAGGTGACGAAGGGAATCTGTGGTGACGAGCACGATGTCGAAACAACGTCCGGCGGTCAGAGCGGCTGTCGCCTTCGCAGGCATGATGGTGGCCGCCGGCTCCCTGGCGGGGTGCACGAAGACCGACACGACCAGCGGCGGATCGCTCCTCCAGCAACTGCAGGACAGCGGAACGGTGACCGTCGGCTTCGCCGGCGAGGCGCCGTACAGCTTCGAGCAGGACGGCCAGTTGACCGGCGCCACCGTGGCCCTGCACCGCGAGATCTTCAAGAACCTGGGCATCGACAACGTCGAGGGTGTGAGTACCGACTTCGGAGCGCTCATACCCGGACTGCAGGCCCGCCGCTTCGACGTCGTCAGCGCGGGTATGTCGATCCTGCCGCAGCGGTGCGAGCAGGCAGCGTTCAGTGAGCCGGAGTTCAACTACACGACCGCGCTGATGGTGCCCAAGGGCAATCCCGCGAACCTCACCGACATGCAGTCGGTGCAGCAGAGCGGGGTGCGGATGGCCGCGATGACCGGGGCGATCGAATCGGACTACGCGCAGCAGCTCGGGATCGATGCAATGCAGGTGGCGTCGCCGCAAGATGGAATGGACGCCGTCGCCAACGGGCGAGCCGATGTCTTTGCGCTCACCGGGATCTCGCTGAACTGGCTGGCGAAAAACAACCCACAGGCCCCGGTGGAGGTGACCAGCTCCTTCGTCGCCGAGATCGACGGGGTACCCCAGGTCGGTGCCGGCGGCACGGTCTTCCGTAAGGAGGACACCGAGTTGCGCGACGCCTACAACGCCGAGCTCGCCAAGATCACCTCCGACAAGGACAAGTACCTGTCCATCGTCGGACCGTTCGGATTCACCGCGGAGGAACTGCCCGATCCGAACCTGACCACCGCCAAACTCTGCGGAGGGGCCGGCTGATCGCCGTAGAGGTCTGCTGCCTGTGAAGGAGAACATCGACGCCTTCCTGGATGCGTGGCCGAGCATCCAGGAAGGCATCGTCGTCACGCTCCAACTGACGGCGGGAGGTGCCCTCCTCGCGTTCGTCCTCGCGCTCGCGCTCGGGTTGGCAGCCCGTGCGCACAACATCGTGATCAGAGGATCGGCTCGCGCGTTCATCGAATTCTTCCGGGGCACTTCGTTGTTGGTGCAGCTTTTCTGGTTGTTCTACGTGGTTCCGCTGTTCGGCTATCTCATCGACCCGGTGCTCTGCGGAATCCTTGCGCTCGGGCTGAACTACGGCGCCTACGGAGCCGAGGTGGTGCGCGGCGCGATCAACTCGGTGCCGCAATCACAATGGGAGGCGGCGACGGCACTGGACTTCAGTCACTGGCAGCGGTTGCGCCGGGTGGTCTTCCCGCAGGCCTGGGCCGAGATGATTCCACCGTTGACGAACCTCCTGATCCAGCTCCTCAAGGGCACGGCGCTCGCGAGTTATATCCTTCTGCAGGACCTGACCTTCGAGATCGACCAGCTCCGGCAGACGACCGGGAACACCCTCTTCGCGTTCGGCGTCGGGCTCGTCATCTACTTCGTCATCGGCTACGTGCTGACACTGGTGATGAACGCGCTGGAGGTGCGGGCGAAGAATCGCCTCGGCACAGGGCCGTCCCTGCGTGAGATCTTCAGCCTCGCGCCCTCCGATCCACGGGGACTGGAGGCCGCGAAGCAATGAGCGTCGAGTGGAGTTGGGACCGAGCGTTCGAGGCGTTGCCCGTGCTGCTCGAGGGTTTCAAGATCACCCTCATCGCCACCGTTCTCGGTTTCCTGATCTCTGTCGTTCTCGGACTCGTCATCGCATTGATCCGGCAGGCCGCGCCGCGATGGGTGAGTGTCCCGGTCCGCGCGATCAGTGAATTCATCCGGCTGACCCCGCTCGTCGTGCAACTTCTGTTCGTGTACTACACGTTCACCGGACTGTCGCCGCTGCAGATCGGTGTCGTCGTACTCGGAGTCCACTATTCGACGTACATGGCCGAGGTGTACCGGGCGGGTATCGAAGCAGTGCCCGTCGGCCAGTGGGAGGCCGCGCGGGCGCTGTCCATCGCGCCCACGCGGACGTGGCGGGCGATCATCCTGCCGCAGGCCATCCGTCGCGTCGTCCCCGCGCTGGGCAACTATGCGGTGTCGATGTTCAAGGACACCCCCTTCCTGTTCGCCATCACGGTGGTGGAGATGGTGACGGCTGCGCAACAGTTCGGTGCCCGGCATTTCCAATACCTCGAACCGTTGACGCTGGCGGGTGTGATCTTCCTCGTCGCCAGCTACCCGACGTCCCTGCTCATACGGCGATTGGAGAGACGTCTTGCCCGATGACGCGAGCGCAGCAACCCCGATGATCCGATTCGACGACGTCGTGAAGCAGTTCGGCGACCACGTCGTGCTCGACCACCTGGATTTTCAGGTCGCGCGCGGCGACCGGGTGACCCTGATCGGTCCGAGCGGATCGGGGAAGACGACGATCCTGCGGCTGCTCATGACGCTGGAGAAGGTGAACGAGGGTGTCATCTGGGTCGACGGGACACCGTTGACGCACGAGGAGAAGGGAAGCAAACTCGTGCCGGCGTCGGAGAAGTACGTGCGCCGGATACGACGCCGGATCGGCATGGTCTTCCAACAGTTCAACCTGTTCCCCAACATGAACGTGATCGAGAACATCACCGAAGCGCCGATCCACGTTCTCGGACTCGACAAGGCCGCGGCCGTGAAGCGGGCTCGCGAGTTGCTGGAGACGGTCGGGCTCTCGGACAAGGAGACCGCGCATCCGACGCAACTGTCCGGTGGCCAGCAGCAGCGGGTCGCGATCGCGAGGGCACTGGCCATGGACCCCGACATTCTGCTGCTCGACGAGGTCACGTCGGCGCTGGATCCGGAGTTGGTGGCGGACGTCCTCGACGTGCTGAGGAACGTCGCGCGCACCACGGACATCACGATGCTGATCGTCACGCATGAGATGCAGTTCGCGCGGGACGTGTCGAACCGGGTGATGATGTTCGACGCCGGGCGGATCGTGGAGGAAGGCGACCCGGCGACGATCTTCACCGCGCCGAAGAACGAGCGCACCAAGACCTTCCTGAAGGCCGTGCTGGCCGACTGATTCCGGGCTAGCTCGAACTGGTCGCGAGTTCCGTCTCCTCGGCTGCGGCGCGTCGGGCCAGCCGGCCCGCCATCCACGCGCACACCAGCAACTGCAGTTGGTGGAACAGCATGAGCGGCAGCACGATCAGGCCGATCGGCTGGCTGGCGAAGAGGACGGTGGCCATCGGAAGACCGGTGGCGAGGCTCTTCTTCGACCCGCAGAACGTGATCGTGATCTGATCGGCCCGGTCGAAACCGAGTCGCTTCGACCCGAACCAGGTGACGGACAGGACGATCGCGAGCAGCACCGCGCACACCGCGAGCAGAGCCAGGAGCCGGCCGGCGGACAGCGTGCCCCAGATCCCCTCGTTCATTCCCTCACTGAATGCGACGTAGACGACCAGCAGGATCGATCCCCGGTCGACGAGCTTGAGCGGTGCGCCGTGCTTCTTCACCCAGGGACCGATCCACCGCCGCACTGCCTGGCCGGCGATGAACGGGAGCAGGAGCATGACGAGGATGCCGATCGCGGAGGACGCGTCGAAGCCTGCCCCCTCGCTCGTCATCAGCAATGCGACGAGGAGTGGGGTGACGAAGATGCCGAGGATGTTGGAGAACGAGGCGCTGACGATGGCGCCGGGCACGTTGCCTCGGGCGATCGACACGAAGGCGATCGACGACTGGACGGTCGACGGCAGCAGGCAGACGTAGAGGAGGCCCAGGTACAGCGGTTGGGTCAGGATCGTCGGGACCAGCACGCGCGCAGCGATTCCGAGTAGCGGGAAGATCACGAACGTCGCCGCGAGGATGGTGACGTGCAGACGCCAGTGACGCAGACCGTGCAGCGCCTCCTGCGTGGAGAGTCGGGCGCCGTAGAGGAAGAACAGAATTCCGACGGCCACCTTCGTGGCCCAGGTGAACGCGGTCAGGGCCGTGCCGTCCGCGGGGACCAGGCTGGCGATCCCGACGGTGATCAGGATGCCGAGAATGAACGGATCGAGTCTTCTGAGCAGCGGAATCTTCGTCAGCATGGTTCGACCGTAAGGAACACGCGGATATTTCGAAAGACGATAGTTGCGTTTACTGTAATGCTGAACCGTGATAACAATGGGTGATGTTCGATCCCGTTCATCTGCGGAGCTTTCTCGCGGTCGCGCGCACCCGGAGTTTCACCGCCGCGGCCCGGCGACTGAACCTGCGGCAGTCGACGGTCAGCCAGCACGTCGGAAAGCTCGAACTGGCCGCCGGGCGCCGCCTGTTTCTGCGGGACACGCATTCGGTCGAGCTGACCGCGGACGGCTCGGTGATGGTGGGTTTCGCGACGTCGATACTCGAGCGGCACTCGGACGCCGAGCGCTACTTCACGCAATCCGGTGTGCGAGGACGCGTCCGGTTCGGGGCGTCCGAAGATCTGGTTCTGCACGAGCTTCCTCGGATTCTGGGTGAATTCCGCCGCAGCCATCCGCTCGTGGATCTCGAACTCACGGTGGCGTTGAGCGAAGTGTTGTTCCGGCAACTGCACGAAGGCCGGCTGGACCTGGTCTTCGGGAAGCGTCGCAGAGGAGACCGGCACGGCGAACTGGTGTGGACCGACCGGCTGGCGTTCTTCGCGGCACCCGACTTCGTTCCGGATGCAGAGGGGCCGGTGCCGCTGGTGGCGTATCCGCCGCCGTCGATCACGAGGGAAGCGGCGCTCGACGTCCTGGAGAAATCCGGACGCGGCGCGCGGGTGGCCTGTGTGACGGACAGTTTGAACGGGTTGCGGGCTGCCTGCCTTGCGGGTCTCGGCGTCGTGTTCCATGCGGAGACGCTGCCGCCGGCGGGGCTGGTGCCGGTGCGGATGCGCTCGCGCGACGAATGGGGGCCCAACGTCGACGTCGAATTCGTGCTGGAGGCCCGCCGGAGCGTTCTCAGCGAACCGGAGCAGGCGCTGCGTGCCGCCATCCTCGAGAATGCGGATCGACTGCGCGCGTGACCTCGGCGGGGAAACCGCCCCACCGAGGCCGCCGAGCTGTCAGAAGATGAGCACGGACAGCGCGGTGGACAGCACCAGGCCGGAGACCACGGGCACGAAACACTTCCGGGCGAGTTCGAGGACGGGCACACGGGCGAAGCCGGCCACTGCTATCAACGACGACCAGGCGACGAGCGTTCCGCCGCCGGACCAGATGTTCCCCATCTGACCGATCGCCGCCAGGGTTGCGGGGTCCATCCCGACGGCAGGCCCGAGCGCGCCCGCGAGTGAACCGGTGAGCGGCAGCCCGGTGAATCCGGAGCCCTCGAGACCCGCGATCATTCCGATGGCGAGAATGCCGAACGACGTGACGAACGCGTTCTGCGGCAGGTGGGACTGCGCGGCGTTCACCAGGTCGAAGAGCAGCGTCGGTCCGGTCGCGTCCGCGGGAAGTCCCAGAATGGCGGCGGAGAAATCACCGTTGCCGATGAAGAAGAATCCGGCGATCGGGATCACAATGCCCATGGCCTTGAACGCGAAGACCAGGCCGTCGATCAGATGCTCGGACGTCGTCTCGAGGAAGCCCTTCTTGTCGTTGGTCGCGGCCGCGGCGAACAGGATGAGCGCGGCGATCCCGCCGACCATCGCCGCCGCGTCGCCGCCCTTGAGGTCGGGCACCAGATCGGTGAACTTGCCGACCATGAGGTAGACGATGAACGCCAGATACGCGGTGGGCACGAGTACTGCGAAAGTCTTTGCGGCACGGATGCTCTTGAACGTGTCGTCGATGACCTGCCGGGCGGAGGCCGTGACGGGTTCGGCGAGGACGGCCGTCGTCGTCGGGGGAGCGGCACTCGTCGCCGCTTCGGCCGGTGCGCGATCGATCGCGCCGCCGCCGGTGGGGGTCGCACCGCCCTCGGGGGCGTCGCCGCCGGGCTTGCCGAAGTCGCTCTCCGCGCGTGACTCCCAGTCGGTGAGCAGTTCCGGTGCGGGGCGGCGCATGTGCCTGCGCTGCGTGAAGTAGGCGATGAGAAGCGCGGTGAGACCGACGATCAGGGACATCACCAGGGCGCGGTCCGCGACGACGTCCGGATCGACTCCTGCCGACTTCGCCGACAGACCCGGCGCCACCTTGATGATGTAGTCGGACGACAGCGCCATGCCCTGCCCGCAGATCGCGATCGCCATGCCGACCGCCATCGGGGGAAGGCCGGCGCGGATGGCGACGGGGATGAGGACGGCTCCGATCAACGGAACCGCGGGGGTGGGCCAGAAGAACAGCGAGATCGTGTAGGTGACGACGGCCAGGACGATGAAGCTGCTGGTACCGCCGCGCATGACGCGCCGGAACGGGGCGACCATCAACCGGTCGGCTCCCATCTGCCGGAGGGCGCCGAGCATCGCCGTCACCAACGAGATGATGAGGAAGATGTTGAACAGCTCGCGGGCGGCGACGAGGCTCGCGTTGAAAATCGACGCGAGACCGGTGACGAGGCTGTCGGAGAACACGAAGGCGGTCAGGAACGTGCCGATGACGGCGGGGACGACGATGTTCTTCCGCATGAGCATCGTCCCGAGGATGACGATGATTCCTCCGAGATACACCCAATGTGCGGCGGTGAGACTTACATCCACGGTGCGCCCCTTCGAAATAGGTACAGACTAGTGGCACTAGTCACAGTGCAGTGATACTGCGCGGGGCGTTTTCCAGGGTCAACGTCCAGAGTGCACATCGATAACCAGCGTATTTGTGCATTGTGCCCGGCATTTTTCGCCGGGATTGCTTGTTGTCACGCGCAAGTAAAGGAATGCTCGGCAGAGGCCGTTTCACGGAATCCTGTGTTCATAATTAGGCTTGCCTAACCAAATTTGGCGAGCGGGGTGCGGCAAGGGATCCCGGCGAGAACTGGCATCGCCGGAACGCGAATTCTCGAATGAAAGTGGACTCTATGAACACGGCGGTCGGTCAGGCTCAGAGTGCAACCGCGGGTGACGAACGCGGACCCGGCACGTCGCCCGCGCTGGCGGCGCTGCTCGCCGGAACGTTCGTCGGCACGGTCAGCAACAACATCGTCAACGTCCCGTTGAACTCGATCCTCACGGACTTCGACGCCGGTCTGGGCAGCGGCATCTTCGTCGTCGTCGGATTCCTCCTGACGTTCGCGGCGACGATGCCGCTGGCCGGGTGGGTCGGGGACCGGTTCGGTCGCCGGCGCGTGTACTGCGCCGCCTTGCTGGGAACCGCGGTCTGCTCGCTCGGCGCGGCGTTCGCGCCGTCCCTGCCCGTGCTCGTGATCTGGCGGTCGCTCGGCGGGATCGCCGCGGCCGCGTTCGCGCCCGCTGTCATGGGCCTGATCGCGTGGCTGTTCGGGCCCGCACGTCGGGCGCGTGCGGTCGGCGCCTGGGCGGCGGTGAACGGGATCGGTCAGGCCGTCGGTCCGTCGATGGGCGGAATCGTCAGCGACTGGTGGGGCTGGCGGTGGGCGTTCGTGCCACTGGTGCCGGTGGCGCTGATCGGGTTCGCCGCGACCCTCCGCTACATCCCGCGCTACCCCGGCAAGAAGATGCGGCTCGACGTGATCGGGGCGTTCACCGTCACGCTCGGCGCGGTTCTGCTGATCCTCGGCCTCACGACCGTCTCGATGGAGCAGGTTCCCGTCTGGGTCAGCATCGCGACGATCGGCGGCGGAGCGGTCGTCACGGCCGGGTTCGTGGTCCATTGCCGGCGGGCGGCGAACCCGTTCGTGCCCATCGACCTGGTGATCGAATCACGGTTCCTGCGTAGCGCTCTCGCCGCCTTCACCCAGATGTTCGCGCTGGGCGCGCTGTTGCTCGCGCTTCCGCTCTACCTGACGGGCTCGGGCAGTTCGACCACACAGGCGGGGCTGATGCTCTTCGTGCTGCCGGTCGTCATGACGTGCGTGGCGCCGGTCGTCGGGCGTCTCGTCGACAGGATCGGGGCCCGGGTGGTGATGCGGTCCGGTCTGGCGGTCTTGATCAGTAGTCAAGCCGCACTGGCGATCACGTTGTCCGCCGATGTCCGGAACCCGATCGCCGTCGGCGCCGTGCTCGTCGTCGCCGGAGTGGGGATCGGCATGGTCCAGACGCCCGCCGCGGCCGGTTCGACCCGATCGCCCGCGGGGGCCGTCGGAACGGGGCTGGGACTGTTCAACCTCATCCGCTTCGGAGGTTCGGCCGTGGGCGCCGCCTGGGTGGGCGTGGCCGCGCACCTGGCGGCCGATCCGTACGGACTGCTGTTCGCCGTGGCGGCACTCGTCGTGCTCGCCGGATTGGCCGGGACGTTCGCCGGCGAGAACCCGGTGGCCGTCTGAGGGTTAGTGGGTCACGATCTCGTGGTTGACGGTGTCCTGCACCTGGGAAAGCAGATCGAGACGGAGAGCCAGCCACAGGGTGAACTGGTTCTCGGGTTCCCGGATGTCCATGCCGATGAGCCGCGACGTGCGATCGAGCTTGGCGATCATCGTGTTCCGGTGGATCCGGAGGCGCCGTGCGGCCGCGTTGATGTTGCCGCCCTCTTCGAGGTAGGCGAAAAGCAACTCCTCGGTGTCGGCGTGCGAACTCGACGCCCGGAGGGGGCCGAGGACGTCACGGATGAGCCGTCGGCTCTCGTCGGTGTCGGTCGCGCGGGCGAGCACACTGAACCCGCGCAGGTCGTTGTACGCCACCGAACCGGACAGCCCGAGCCGCTGGGCGATGCCCAGAGTGATGCGGGCTTCGCGGTAGCTTTCCCCGATATCGCGGGCGCCCGCCGCGGGACGTCCGTGGGCCACCGGGATCCGCTGACCCAAACGGGTTTCGAGATCGAGCGACATGGCGTGCGCGTACTCGCTGATCTCGGATTCGACGCCGGGTGTGTCGACGGAACTCAACGAACGGATCACCACGAGCACGTCGCCGATGACGGTGACGTGAGAACGTACGCCCGGACGTGGGAGGACGCCGGCGGCGTACCGTGCCAGCCGGACCATGCTCGCGCCGGGACGTCCCGACGCCCGGTCGACGAGGCCGGGCGCGACGAACACGATGTAGTGCAGGTCCAGATCGATCTCGTGCAGCGCCGCCCGGGTGCGCAGGTCGTGGTCGTTGGCGAAGTTGCCGTGCACCAGAGCCTGGACGAAGTCGCCGCGCGCCCGCTCCTCGGCCTCGTCCACGCTCCGCTGCCGGAGCATCTCGGTGCCGATGATCGTCCCGGCCTGTTCGACGACCACCCGGTGCTGTGCGATGTCGTGCCTGCGGGGGTTCGCCCCGGGCACGACGACCACGATCCAGCCCTCGTAGCGACCGGCGAGTTGCATGGCCCCGGCGACTGCCGTCGTGGGCGCGAACAGTCCCTCCGGATGCTCCAGGCGGAACACGTGAACGTTGTGCATCCGTGCCGGTGGTGATTCCTCGAGCCGCGGCAGGGCGTCCGCGAGAGCCTCCAGCAGGGCGACGGTGCCCGTGTCCTCGGCGTCCGGGAGACCCGCATGGGCGAGGAGCCGCCCCCGGACGTCCAGAGCGACGGCGACGTCCGAGGTCAGCGTCGCCACCTCGCGGATCAGCATCGGCAGGCCCGCTCCGCGGTGCAGCAACCCCGCGAGCGACTGGTGCACCGTGAGGGCATAGCGCATCACGTGCGCTTCCTGGGTGAGTGCGCGCTCGGCGAGGAGCCGGTTGAGTGCGGTGAAACCGACGGGAAATCCCAGCTCCACGACCGTGAGTCCGGTCGGCCAGACCGTGCCCGCGGGCGCCGACCCGTCGACGAGAAGGACCCCGGCTCCCCGTGCCACCAGCGATTCGAGTTCGCGTCCGTGCGCGGACAGGGTTTCCGGCCGGGTGTACACAGCGACCTCGGCGAGGGAGTCGGGCCGGCTCATCACCTCACCCCACGGCAGGCACCACGTCACCGGGCCGCTCTGGGCGTCCGTGCCGGACAGCAGCCGGGCCGACGCGAGCAGGGGCTCTTCCAGGAGGCCGCGTAACGACAGTCGTTCGTCCTCCGCGTTCGGTGTCGTGGTGTCGTCCACTGCGGACCCTCCTCGGGTGGCATCGAAAAGTGCAGTATGGCGGAGCGCGCGCCTGCACTGCCTATGCACTATGCCCTGATTTCGCCGAGATTGCCGGATATTGTGACCATGGTTCCTCCGGCCATGCCGGTGATAGAAATCGGTGCATCACTTCCTCCCGAATACGCAACGGAGAAGACAATGCATCAGGTTCACCGAATCACGCTCGACGACGCACTCCCACTGCTCGCAGCGGGACGCGCGAAGGCAGAGGAAATCGGCGTCAAGCAGACCCTGTGCGTCTGCGACGACGGCGGTAACGTGCTCGCCCTGCACCGACTGCCGGGAGCGCGCCTCACCGGCGTCGACATCGCGATCGCCAAAGCGTTCACCGCTGCCGGCCACGAACGGGCGACGCACCTGTTCAACGAGGCTCCCGACGGTCCGGCGTTGCCCGGGAACGAAGCATTCGGCATCAGCCAGATGCTGCCGGGCAAGTTCGCGGTGTTCGTCGGCGGATTTCCCCTCGTCTTCGACGGCCAGATCGTCGGCGGCGTAGGTATCAGCGGCGGAAACGGCAAGCAGGACAAGGCAGTCGGAGCGGCGATGCTGGCCGAGTTCGAAGCCCTCGCCGCAGTACCCGGCTGAATGGCCACGATGTGCCGACAACGTGCACATCGAAACCCTTCCAACGCAGTCACTTCGACCGTGGTCGGGCAGGCCGCGAGTCGATAACGTCGAATTCACTCCAGTCGGAGCATCTCCAACCATTCTCATACTCGAGGAAGACGAGGCACATCATGACCGAACTTCTAGGCAGGGACGATTTCCGCGCAGCTCTGGAGAACGCCATCAAGGGCCGCGAGGCGAAGAACGCCTCGTTCAGCAAGGCGTGGGCCGAGGGCAAGCTCGAGAAGCACCATTTCGCGCGGTGGGCGGAGAACCACTACCACTACGTCGGCCCCTTCGCCGACTACCTCGCGAACATCTACTCGAACACCCCCGACACCTTCACCAATGCAAAGGATTTCACCCTCCAGAACATGTACGAGGAGGAACTGGCCGACATCCGGCACACCGACCTCCTCATCAAGTTCGCCGAGGCGTGCGGCACCACGAAGGAACGTGTCGAGGATCCGTCGAACATGAACGCGATCACCCGCGGTCTGCAGTCCTGGTGCTACGCGGTGTCGCAGCGTGAGCACTTCGTCGTGGCCACCGCCGCGCTCGTCGTCGGACTCGAGTCGCAGGTACCGAGCATCTACAAGAAGCAGATCATCCCTCTGCGTGAGGTGTACGGGTTCACCGAGGACGAGATCGAATTCTTCGACCTGCACATCACGTCGGACGTCGTGCACGGTGAGCGTGGATACCAGATCGTGCTCGATCACGCGGATACCCCGCAGCTGCAGCAGCGCTGCCTGCAACTCGTGCAGTGGGGAGCCGAGATGCGCTTCTCGTACACGAAGGGGCTCTACGACACGTACGTGGCAACCGACCTCGAGCTCGCGACCGCCTGACCGTGTGAAGGGAGGGGCCCGCATCGGGCCCCTCCGGACGCAGGCAACTCGCCCGACAGGAGAGAACGATGGAGACGAACTGGACCCGGCTGGTCACCGTGCGTGAGCTCGGCCGCCGCCGGAAGCTTCGCGTCGAGGTCGGGGACACCGCGGTCGCCCTGTTCCAGGCCGACGACCGGATCTACGCCTTTCGTGATCTGTGCATCCATCAGGATCGGTCACTGGCGAAAGGCACCCTGCTGCACGGGCGGGTCATCTGTCCGGGCCACCAGTGGGCGTTCGACCTCGACACCGGCTACGAGGAAGACCAGGACCTGTGCCAGCCGACCTACGCGGTGAAGGTCGAGGACGACGTCGTCTACGTGGATCTCACCCGCAGCCCCGATTACGCCGAGACCGCGACTTCGCCCGCCGAAGTCGACTGAGAGAGCGAGTGACCCCATGACGTTGAACACCATCGTCACCATCGGCGCCGGCCAGACCGCTGCCGTCGCGGCGCGCACCCTGCGGCGCCGAGGGTTCGACGGCAGGATCCTCCTCGTCGGCGACGAGCCGCACGCGCCGTATCAGCGGCCACCACTGTCCAAGGAATTCCTTGCCGGGCAGGAGGATCGCGAGTCGTTGATGCTGCTTCCCGACGCGTGGCGAGACAAGCAGAACGTCGAACTCCTCACCGGCACGACGGTGACCCGGATCGACGCGAGCGGCGGATCGGTCGAACTGTCCGACGGGCGGAGCATCGCGGCCGACGCGGTGCTCGTCGCGACCGGCGGCAGACCGCGCACGATGCCGGTGAACGGGCCTGCATCCGAACGGGTGCACTACCTGAGGACGATCGACGACGCCGAACGGCTCGCCTTCCAACTTCGTCCCGGCGTCGGTCTGGTCCTGATCGGCGGAGGCTTCGTCGGGCTCGAAATTGCCGCCACTGCACAGGCGCTGGGAGCAGAGGTGACCGTTCTCGAGGCGGACGCGGTGCCACTCGCTCGAATCGTCGGAGCCGAGATGGGCGACGTCTGCACGCGATTGCAGCGGGAGAACGGAGTCACCGTCCGCGCCGGCGTCCGGGTCGACACCGTGACGACCCGGCCGGACGGCGTGCTCATCGCCCTCGACGGCGGAGAGGTGCTTCAGGCCGACGTCGTGGTGGTGGGCATCGGGATCGTCCCCAACGTCGAGGTCGCGCAGGCCTCCGGACTGGCCGTCGACGGCGGAATCCTCGTGGATGCACAGGGGCGGACATCGATTCCACACGTCTACGCCGCCGGCGACGTGGCAGCGCGATTCTCCGACGCGGCAGGCAGGCACGTTCGCGTCGAACACTTCGACAACGCAAGCAAGCAGGGGGCGGCGACTGCGAACCTCATGCTCGGACGCGTCGGGGTGGTGGACCCCGCGCACTGGTTCTGGTCCGATCAGTTCGGCAAGAACATCCAGTTCACCGGCACCGCCCGCTACACCGACCTGGTCTTCCGCGGCAGCACCGACGACGGCGAGTTCACCGCCTTCTATCTGGACAGCGGTGTTGTGCGCGGCGCCTTCTCACTCGACCGCGGCGACGAGATCAGCGCGGCCAGAGAACTGATCGGCCGGTCGATCGCGCCGGCCCGGTTGGCGGATCAGGACGTCGACCTGTTCGACCTGATGGACGACGACGAGGAATTGGTGACGGTGTCATGATCGAGGGACTCAATTTCATTGACGGGCAGTGGGTCCCGTCATCCTCCGGAGCAACGTTCGAGCGGCGCAATCCCGCCGACCACGACGACGTGATCGGCGTGTTCCCGGATTCGACCGAGGCCGACGTGGATGCCGCCGTCAGCGCGCTGGCCAAGGTGGCGCCGCAGTGGGCCGCGACGCCCCCGGAACGCCGCGCGGCAATCCTGGAGGCCGCGGCCGCACACCTCGAGACGCGGGCAGGCGAACTCGTCGACGAACTCGTCCGCGAGGAGGGCAAGACCCGGGCCGAGGCGACCATGGAAGTCGGTCGCACACCGATGAACCTGCGCTTCTACGCCGGTGAAGCGCTCCGCACCACCGGCAGTACATACCCCACCCCGGGTGAGGGACTCGTCATCACCCTGCGCGAACCCGTCGGAATCGTCGGGGCGATCACCCCCTGGAACTTCCCGCTCAACATTCCGTCGCGCAAACTCGGACCGGCGCTGGCTGCCGGCAATGTCGTGGTGTTCAAACCGTCGGAACTCACGCCGCTGATGGGACAGCGACTGGTCGAGGCGCTGCTGGCCGGGGGACTTCCGGCCGGTGCCCTCGCCCTGGTCCAGGGTTCCGGTCGTGCCGGTGCCGCGGTCGCGGCGGACGAACGCGTCGATGCCGTGACGTTCACGGGTTCCACCCACGTGGGCCGCGCGATCCACGCGGCAGTGGGTCCGTCTCGCCGCAGTCAGCTCGAGATGGGCGGCAAGAACCCTGTGGTGGTCCTCGACGACGCCGACGTGGACAAGGCGGCCGCACTGATCGTCAAGGGCGCCTTCGGCTTGTCCGGGCAGGCGTGCACGGGCACCAGCCGGGTGATCGCGGTGGACGCGATCCACGACCGGTTGCTGGACCGCGTGGTGGAACTCGCCGAAGGGATCACCGTCGGCCCGGGCGCCGACCCGGGTGTGGGCATGGGGGCTCTCGCGAGCGCGGGGCAGCTCGCCAAGTTCCTCGAGTACGTGCAGGTTGGCCGCGACGAGGGAGCCGAACTGGTCTGTGGCGGAGTAAGTCTCGACAGTGGAAACGGCTATTTCGCCGTCCCGACCGTGTTCGCCGGTGGCAGCCCCGGCATGCGGGTGGTCACGGAAGAAGTGTTCGGGCCACTGCTGGTCTTCCTGCGGGCGTCCGGCTTCGACGAGGCGGTCGCACTCGCGAACGACACGGAATTCGGGCTCAGCGCGGGAATCGTCACCAACGACGTGACCAAGGCGCTCGCGTTCGCGGGCCGTTCCGAATCGGGTCTGGTGAAGATCAACCAGCCCACCACCGGCATGAGCATGAACGCGCCGTTCGGCGGTTACAAGGCATCGAGCACGCAGACCCACAAGGAGCAGGCGGGCGACTCGATGATGCAGTTCTACCAAGCCGAAAAGACCGTCTACCTCAGCCCTTCGGCCTGAGACCTACCTGTCGACAGAGGGAGAAGACCATGGAATTCACTCGAGTTGCGCGCTCCGGACAGGTTTCCGAAGGCATCGTGCGCCGCTTCTTCGCCGGCGAACACGAGTTCGCCGTGGCCCGCCTGAACGGGAAGGCCTACGCCACCTCCAACTACTGCACACACCTGGACTGCCTGCTCTCGTCCGGGAAACTCGTCGACGACGGCATCGGATGCTCCTGCCACGGAAGCGTATTCGATCTGGAGACCGGGGAACCCGTGTGCCCACCGGCGACGGTGGCCATCAAGACCTACCCGGTCGAGGAACGTGACGGCGAGATCTTCGTCGGCATCGACCCCGACGACACCAGTTCCATCCCGCGCCGGCGGGCCGCGCGGGGGTGCATGAAGTGAACCGTCGACCGTCCACTCTCTCCGCCGACGGCATGGTCTCGTCCAGTCATCCCGCGGCGAGCACCGTAGGTGCCCGCGTACTGGCCGACGGAGGCAACGCCATCGACGCGACGTTGGCCATGGCCGCGATGACCTGGCTGACGTTGCCGGGGCAATGCGGGATCGGCGGTGACGCGTTCGCCGTCGTCCGCGAACCGGACGGATCGGTGTGGACAATCGGGGGCAGCGGCTTCGGGCCCGACGGCGGTGACGTGGACTTCTACACCGAACGCGGGCTGCGGTCGATTCCCCTCGACGGGGCACTGGCGGTGGCGGTTCCCGGGGCGCCGGCCGCCCTCGGTGCGTTGCACGCGGGTGGCGCCACGCGCTCGCTGACGGACCTCTGGGCACCGGCCGTGCGTGCGGCGGAGAAGGGGCTTCCCTGCTCGGCCAAGACTCGCGACGACGTGCGAGAAGCGCAGACCGCGATCGCCGCCGACCCCGGACTGCGTGCGGTGTATCTCCCCGGCGGGCGGTTGCCGCAGGTCGGGGAGCTGCTGCCGCAGCGCGACCTGGCCCGGTCCATTCGTGCACTGGCGCGCGACGTGCATGGTTTCTACACCGGTTCGTTCGCTCGGCAGGCTGTCGAGGCGCTCCGCGCCGGTGGGGCGCCGTTCGGCGGGGACGAGTGGGCGGCAGGCGCCGACGTGCGACCGGAGGCCGCGATCAGCGGAAACTACGCCGGTGCTGTCGTTCACCAGACACCCCTGCCCACCCCCGGATGGATGGTGCTCCAGCAGGCGGCGCTGAACGACGGCGTCGTCGGCTTCTCCCCGTGGCTCACCGCTCCGGCCGTCGATCGCATGGCGAGAGCAGCCCGTCTGGCCTTCGAGGATCGGTTCGCGACGTGCGGTGCCGGCAACGACGGGTGGAGGGACGTGCTCCAGCCGGCCGCGATCGGGGAGGCGAGAGACCGGCTGGACGGCCGGCGGGCGTCGTCGGGCGCCTTCAGCGTCAGCGCCGGAGACACCACCTCGACCGTCGCGGTGGACTCCGACGGCCGTGCCGTCAGCTTCATCCACTCGCTCGCCTTCACGTTCGGCGCCAAGATGACCGTCCCCGGCACCGGAGTGGTGCTGAACAACCGATACGGCCGCGGGTCCTACTTGATCCCGGGACATCCCAACGCCGCGGCGCCGCGGCGTAAACCGCTGCACACCCTCAATGCGTGGGTGATCACCGATACGTCCGGGAATCTCCTGCACGTCGGGAACACCCCGGGCGGGGACGGGCAGGTGCAATGGAACATGCAACTGATCTCGCACCTGCTCGATCACGGGCTCGACCCGGCGGAGGCCGTCGCGGCACCCCGCTTCACCGTCTTCCCCGGCAGTGACGCCGATGTGGTCGGTCGCCCGGCGGAGCTGCGCTGCGAGTCCCGCATTCCGGAGGAGGTGCGCACCGAGTTGGAGCGCCTGGGTCACGACGTCGCACTGCAGGGTCCGTGGGCCGCCGGTGGAAGCGCGCAGATCATCACCCTCGACGCCGCGCGCGGCCTGCTGTCCGGCGCCGCCGACCCCCGCCAGGAAGGAATTGCACTCGGTGTCTGAGCAGGAATCCGTCGCCGCCGCCCCACGGCCACAGGGCCGCTACATTCCCGCTGTCGTGCACGACGGGATCGCGTACAGCGCCGGCATGACGCCACGCCGCGACGGGGTGCTGACGGTTACCGGCATCGTCGGACGGGACCTGGACATCCCGCGGGCCCGGGAGGCGGCCGGGGTGGCGGCGAGAAACGCGATCGCCGCCGTCGCCGCGGCTGTCGGCGGAACGGCGGCCATCTCCCGGTGCCTGCGCATGAGCGTCTTCGTCGCGTGTACCCCGGACTTCCGCGAGCTGTCCGCGGTGGCCGACGGCGCGTCGGACGTGCTGGTCGAATGCCTGGGACTCGACGCGTTGCCGGTGCGCAGCGCGATCGGCGTGTACGCCCTGCCGTCCGGCGCACCCGTGGAGATAGAGCTCACAGTGGCTGTTCGCGCATAGACCCGCACCCGCCTCCGGAGTATAAATACATCTTGTGTCTATGTTGTATTCCGCCGCGGAGCAGGCCTATCGCGAGGTCAAGGAGCTCATCCTGTCGGGCGGTCTGCCCGGCGGTGAGCTGATCAGCGAGGGCGAGATCGCCGGGCGCATGGGGCTCAGCCGTACCCCGGTGCGCGAAGCCTTCCTCCGGCTCGAGTCCGAGGGCTGGATGCGGCTGTACCCGAAGCGGGGCGCGCTCATCGTGCCCGTCGCGGACGGCGAGGCGGAACACGTGGTCGACGCCCGGCAGCTCGTCGAGACGCACAGCGTCCGGGTGCTGGCCGACCAGCCCCACGCCCGCGAACTCCTCGTCGCCCGCCTGCGCGAGAACCTCGTGGAGCAGCGGGAGATCGCCGAGCGCGGCGACGTCGCCGCCTTCAGCGCCGCCGACGCCGACTTCCATCGGATGATCGTCGAGGCGGGCGAGAATCCGCTGCTCGCGACGTTCTACTCCAGCATCCGCGAGCGTCAGCGCCGCATGACGGCACACTCGATCACCCGTGATCCGGGACAGCTGCCCAGGATCATCGCCGACCACCAGCAGCTGACCGAACTCGTCGAAGCGGGCGACGCCGCCGGGTTCGACGCCGCGGTGCTCGTCCACATGCGCCAGGTCCACGCCCTCAACCCGAGAGGAGTTGCGCGATGACCGTCGTCCGCGAATCCCCGATGGAGGTGCCGGAGGCCCTCGCGTCGCCGCGCGCCTGGCTGCTGGTGGCCGCGACCATGTTCGCGGTCGCGTGGGGCGGCAACGAATTCACGCCGCTGCTCGGCATGTACCGCGCCGATCACGGCTTCTCGCCGGTCACGGTCGATCTGTTCCTGTTCGCCTACGTTGTCGGGATCGTCCCCGCCCTGCTCCTCGGCGGACCACTCTCCGACCGACTGGGACGGCGGCCGATCCTGCTCCCGGCACCGTTCCTGACGATCGCCGGTTCCGCGCTCCTGGCCCTCGGCGCCGACTCCGCGGCGATGCTCATCGTCGGCCGCGTCCTGTGCGGTATCGCGCTCGGCCTCGGCATGGCCGTCGGTGGCAGCTGGGTGAAGGAACTGTCCTCCGCGCCGTGGGATCCCGCGGCCACGGAGGGTGTCGGTGCGCGACGGGCAGCGATGAGCCTGACCGGCGGATTCGGCCTCGGCGCGGGCGTCGCCGGCGTCCTCGCGCAGTGGGCGCCACTGCCGAGTGTCCTGTCCTACGTCGTGCACAGCGCGATCGCCGTCGCCGCTGCCGTCGCACTGTGGCGGGCCCCCGAGACCCGGGCGGCCCAGCCGGTCTCCGAACGCGTCTCGCTCGCCCGCGACCTCGCGATCCCGTCCGCCGCCCACAAGCGATTCCTGTTCGTGATCGCACCGCTCGCACCATGGGTGTTCGGTACGGCGGCCGCCGCCTACGCGGTGCTGCCGTCGCTGATGTCCGGGAACACCGGTGGGCTGCCGCTCGCGTTCTCGGCGCTCATGTGCATGGTCGGTCTCGGGGCGGGATTCGCGATCCAGGCACTCGGCCGCAAGATCGACACCCCCCGCAACGCGCGTGCCGTCGTGGTGTCACTCGTCGTCGTCCTCGCCGGAATGGGCGTCGCCGCCGTTGCCGCATCGGCGCTGACCGTTCCGCTCGCGCTCGCCGCCGCCGTCGTGCTCGGCTGCGGATACGGCATGGCCATGGTGTCGGGACTGCAGGAGATTCAGCGGATCGCAGGACCGGACGACCTGGCCGGACTGACCGCCGTCTTCTACTCGCTCACGTACCTGGGATTCGGGACGCCCGCCGTGATGGCCTATCTGTCCGAGACGTTCCCGGCGGTGACGTACCCGAGAATGTTCGTCTTCGGCACGGTCGCGGCCGCGGGCTGTCTTGCGCTCGCCCTCACGAAGTGGCGCGCGCACCTGCCGCACCCGGAGTGAGCGCAGCTCACATCGGCGGCAGAGTCTTCTCGCCGAGCCAGGAATCCCACAGCCGGCGCAGCGGCTCGTCGGTGAAGTGGGTGGCCAGGTCGGTGAATTGCTCGCTCGTGACGGTGGAGTGGCGATGGGCCAGCGTCCACTGCCGCAGCAACCCGAAGAACTTGTCGTCGCCGAGCCGGCGTCGCAAGGCGTGGAGTGTGAGAGCGCCGCGCTTGTAGACGCGGTCGTCGAACATCAGCTGCGGTCCCGGATCGGCGATCACCAGGTCCTGCGGTTTGCGGGCCAGGCCCTGATGCGCCTGCAGGGCGAGCTGGTGCGCGGAATGTCCACCGGAGTTCTCCGACCAGATCCACTCCGCGTAACAGGCGAAGCCTTCGTGCAGCCAGATGTCCCGCCACTGGCCGAGCGTCAGGCTGTTGCCGAACCACTGATGGGCCAGTTCGTGCGCCACCAGACGTTCGGACCAGCGCCGCCCGGTGCAATGGTTGGCGCCGAAAATCGACAGTCCCTGCGCCTCGAGCGGGATCTCCAGCTCGTCGTCCGTCACGACCACCGTGTAGTCGGCGAACGGGTAGGGACCGAACAACCGGGAGAACACGTCCATCATCTGAGGCTGCCGGCCGAAGTCCACGTCGAACGTCGGACGCAGCCGCGGCGGATGGACGGCGAACATGGGAACACCGCCGGAACCGAGGCTCCGGCGTTCGTACGGTCCGATCTGGATGGTGGCCAGGTAGCTCGCCATCGGCTCGGTCTGCTCGTACACCCACGTCGTCTGGCTGGCCCGAGTCTGCTTGCTGACCAGCGCACCGTTGGCCACCGTGTAATACGGCGAATCGGTCGTGATCGCGATGCGGTAACTCGCCTTCGAACTCGGGTGGTCGTCGCACGGGAACCAGGACGCCGCCCCGTTGGGCTGACTGGCGACGAGCGCGCCCTCGGACAGCTCCTCCCAGCCGACCTCGCCCCACACGCTGCGGATCGGTTTCGGCGAACCCCCGTACTGGACGGTGAGCACGAGGGCGCCGCCCGCGGGGATCGCCTGCGCAGGCGTGACGATCAGCTTGCCGTTCCGGTGTAACCACTTCGTGTTGCGGGAACCGTTGGTCGCGACCTTCGTGACGTGCAGGTTGGACGCCAGATCCAGGGCGAATCGGGATCGAGCCTCCGTGGTGACCGCGGTGATCGTGGCCTTGCCTGTCAGCCGGTTGCTGTGAACCTTATAGGTGAGGTCGAGTTCGTACCGGGACACGCGGTATCCGCGGTTGCCGTTCTGGGGGAGGTACGGGTCGACCGGCTCGTCGATCCCCTTCTCGGCCTTCACGTCGCCGCCCAGGGGGCGATCGGATTCCCCTGCCAGCGCGTGGACTGCGGCACGGTGTCGCCGCGCATGACGAGTGAGGCAGGGCCGACCGTGGCGCCTTCGCCGATCCGGGCGGCGGGCAACGCGACACAATGCGGCCCGAGGGTGGCGCCGGCTCCGAGGATGACGGTGTCCATGGACATGATCCGATCATGGAACAGGTGAGTCTGCACGACACACCCCCGTTCCACGGTCGCGCCGTCGCCCAGCGTCACCAGATCCGCCTCGGGGAGCCAATAGGTTTCACACCACACACCCTTGCCGATGGTGGCGCCGAGACCCCGCAACCAGACGTTGAGCACGGCGGTGCCGGTGGCGGCACGGGCGAACCAGGGTGCGGCGACGGTCTCCACGAAGGCGTCCGACACCTCGTTCCGCCACACGAACGAACTCCACAGCGGGTGTTCGATCTTCCCGATCCGACCCACCACCAGCCACTTCGCGATCACGGAGATCAGCCCGGCGACCGCGCCCGCGACGAGGAGGACGACACCGCTGGCCAGCGCCGCGAGCCAGAAGCCGATGTGGTGAGCCATCACCTGCAGCGCGAACAGCACGCCGAGGCCGATTCCGAACGTCACCGTCACCGGGATGAGGCGGCACGTCTCCACGACCGCACGGGCGATCTTGAGCCGGACCGGGGGACGGAACGTGCGGGAGGCGTCGGTGTCGCCGGGCGCCCTGCGGAGACGGACCGGGGGACTGCCCAGCCAGGAGGAACCGGATTTCGCCTTCGACGGCGTGGCCGAGAGCACCGCGACGAGACCGTTCTTGGGCACGCGCCGACCCGGACCGGTCATTCCGGAGTTGCCGAGGAAGGCGCGCTTGCCGACCTTCGCGTGTTCGATGTGCATCCAGCCGCCGCCGAGTTCGTAACTCGCGATCATCGTGTCGTCGGCGAGGAATGCGCCGTCCGCCACGGTGGTGAACTTCGGCAGCATGAGGACGGTCGACGCTTCCACGTTCTTGCCGATCCGGGCGCCGAGCAGCCGCAGCCATCCCGGCGTCAGGAGACTCGCATACAGCGGGAACAGGAACGTGCGGGCGGAGTCCATGAGTCGTTCGGTGGCCCACACCTGCCAGCCGATGCGACTGCGGACCGGGTGATACCCCTCGTGCAGCCCGATGGACAGCAGCCGGACGGACACGACCGTGAGGAGGGCGAATACGGCGAGGCTGACGAGCGTCGCGACGGGAAGGATCACCAGCGACTGGAGTACGGCGGATCCGATCGTGCCGGCGTCGCGGATCCACCAGCCGATGACTACGATGCCGGCGACGAGGGCGAAGATCGGCAGTCCGGCGATGAGCATCGACGTCACGCCGAACGCGGGAACCCAATAGGCCGCGCGGCGCGGGGTCTCCTCGGGCCACGGGTGGACGGCCTTGCCGACCTTGACCGCCGGTGAACCGGCCCAGTGCTGATTGGCCTTGACGCGTCCGAACACGGCGGAACCGGCCTCGACTTCGGCGTTTCGCCCGATGGTGGCGCCGGGAATCAGCGTGGACCGGGCGCCGACCGACGCACCCGGACCGATCTTGATCGCACCGATGTGGACGACGTCGCCGTCCACCCAGTGCCCGGACAGGTCGACCTCGGGTTCGATGGAGCAACCGTCGCCGAGCTCGAGCATGCCGGTGACCGGAGGGAGTGTGTGCAGGTCGACCCCCTTGCCGACCTTGGCGCCGAGCGCCCGCGCGTAGTAGAGCATCCACGGCGCGCCAGACAGGTTCGCGGCGCCGCTGGCCTCGGTCAGGCGCAGCGCCACCCACAGTCGCAGGTGTTCGCTGCCGCCTCGGGGATACGTTCCCGGCTCGAGTCCGCGCAGCAGGATCCGTGAGCCGATCACCGAGATCGCCATCCGGCCGACCGGGCTGATGAACGCGAAGAACGCGAGCAGAATCCACCACCACGACACCGTGGGCGCCCACGACACCGTCGTGAACCACGAGAAGACGTTGTTGGCGATGGCCAGCCACGTGACCCACTGCAGGCCGGTGAGCGTGGTGAGCGGAACCGTGGCCGCGATCTGCGCGAGCTGGCTCCGACGCGGAGTCGGCGTGACGATGCGGGGTTCGGCGGCGTCGATCGGCGCCAGCTCGTCGAGGTACTCCGCGAGCGAACCGAGCCGCGGATGGTCGTAGAGTTGCGCGACCGTCACTTCGGGGAACCGTTCGCGCAGTGCCGTGACCAGCTGGGCTGCCGAGAGGGATCCGCCGCCGAGCTCGAAGAAGTCGTCGTCGGAGCCCGTGATCTCGGCGCCGAGAATCGCCGTCCACAGCCCCGCGACCCAGGCCTGCGTGCCCTCGAGACCCAGTTTCTCCGCGGCGTCGTCGATACCCGGCGGGGGCCAGGGCAGGGCGTTCCGGTCGACCTTGCCCGACGTGCGGGTGGGCAGTTCGTCGACCAGGACCAACCGGGGAACCAGCGCCCCCGGCAGCTGCTCGGTGAGCGCCGCGTGCGCCGCCTTGAGGTCGAAGTCGGGGTTGGTGCTGACCAGGTAGCCGACGAGCACCTGGTGACCGGCTCCGGTCCGGCGCACGGCCGCGGCGGCGCCGCCGACGCCGGGAAGGTTCTGCAGAGCGTTGTCGACCTCGCCCAGTTCGATCCGCCTGCCGCCCAGCTTCACCTGATCGTCCGCGCGGCCCTGGAACAGCAGTCCGCGTCGGTCGAGGCGGACGAGGTCGCCGCTGCGGTAGGCGCGATCCCAGCCGAGGGTCGGCATCGGCGCGTACTTCTCGGCGTCCTTCGCGGGGTCCAGGTAGCGGGCCAGGCCGACACCACCGATCACCAGTTCGCCCACCTCGCCCTCGGGTACGGGTTCACCGGATCCGTCGACCACTGCGAGATCCCAGCCGTCCAGCGGCAGACCGATGCTGACCGGACCCCTGCCGTCCATCAGGGCGCCGCACGCCACGACGGTCGCCTCGGTGGGGCCGTACGTGTTCCACACCTCGCGTCCGTCGACGGCGAGGCGTTCCGCCAGCTCCGGTGGGCAGGCCTCGCCGCCGAAGATGAGCAGGCGCACGGCCTCGAGGGCCTCGGCGGGCCACAACGACGCGAGGGTCGGCACCGTCGAGACGATGCTGACGTCGCGCGCGACGAGCCACGGGCCCAGGTCCATGCCGCTGCGCACCAGGGACCGGGGCGCGGGCACGAGGCAGGCGCCGTGACGCCACGCCAGCCACATCTCCTCGCAGGACGCGTCGAACGCGACCGACAGTCCGGCCAGCACCCGATCGCCGGGCCGGATCGGGTCTTCCTGCAGGAACATCCGGGCTTCGGCATCCACGAACGCCGCCGCGTTGCGATGGTTCACCGCGACACCCTTGGGGGTGCCGGTGGAACCGGAGGTGAAGATGATCCAGGCGTCGTCGTCGACGGTGGGCGGGCGGGCGCTCGGCGAGTCCTCCCGGGCCGGCGCGGTGCCGGCGGTGATGCCCGACCCGGTCATCACACACCGGACCAATGCCTCACCGAACACGAGTTCGGCGCGTTCGTCGGGGTCGTCCGCGTCGACCGGCACGTAGGCGGCGCCGACGGCGAGAGTCGACAGAATGGCGACGTAGAGCGAGCAGGACCCGGACGGCATGCGGATTCCGACGCGATCGCCGGCCCCGACTCCCGACTCGGCCAGGACCTCCGCGGTCTGCCGGATCTCCTCGAGCAGTTCCTGGTAGGTGAGCGACGTCGAGCCGTCGTCGATCGCCGTGGCTTCGGGGTTCGCCTCGGCCGTCGCGAACAGGATGTCGACGAGGGTGCGCGGCGCCGGTGCGAATTCACGGCGGAGGAATTCCCGGGGTATACGGAGCGACAGGTCCGAATCCGTCGGCGACTGGAGAGACAATCCAGAATTCCTTCTCTGAGCGGGTGGTGGTGCGTACGGCTCGTTATCTCACGATCAAGTGGCCAGATGGTGAACAGTTGGTGGTTCGTAGGGCTTCGTCGTCCATTCTTCACCCGGAGGTGCCGGTTCTCTCGCCGCACGTGTCGAAGTTCGTCCCTCTTCTTCGTCGTCTGGTCAGAAGGAGCACCCGAGTTCCTTCTTTTCGAGGAAGGATGACCTCATGTACTACCTGGCATTGCTGGCGGACGAGAAGAACGCCACCGAATGGGCACCGGACAGTCCGGAGTTCGCGGTGGCCGTTGCGCGCCACGAGGCGTTCACGGAGAGAGCGGGCTCCGCGATCGTCGGAGGTGGTGCCCTGTATCCGAGCGCGGAGGCGGCGACCATTCGGAACGAGGGCGGCCGGACGCTGATCACGGACGGTCCGTTCGCGGAGACCGCGGAGGTGATCGGCGGTTACTACGTCCTCGAGGGATCGGACCTGGACGAGGTGCTGAATGTCGCGCGGCACATCCCCGAGGCGATCATCGAGTTGTGGCCGATGTTCGAGTGGATGCCCGTGACCGATCAGAAAGGCTGCTGGATGGCGCTGCTCCGCGAACCGGTGGCGGCGGCGGTGGCGCCGGGCACACCCCAGTGGGACGAGGGAATGGCCGAGCACGAGAAGTTCGGTCGGCTTGCCGGGTCCGCGGTGCGTGGCGGCGGAGCCCTCTATCCGCCGGACTCCGCGACGACGATCCGCGTTCGCGACGGGGAACTCCTTCTCACCGACGGCCCCTTCGCCGAGACAGCCGAGGTCGCGAACGGCCTGTACGTGCTCGCAGCCGACGACCGGGAGAGTGCGATCGCGTTGTCGGCGAAGATCCCGGTGACGCCGAAGGGCTGCATCGAACTCCGGCAGATCGTCGCCTACTCCGAGTAATGGACGGCGACACGCTGAGCCGCGTCTTCCGGGAGGAGTCCGGTCGGGCGCTGGCCACCGTGGCACGGATGGTCGGCGACCTGTCCCTCGCGGAAGACGCGGTGCAGGAGGCGTTCGCCGAGGCGATCCGCAGCTGGCCGGAGGCGGGTCTGCCGAAGAACCCGGGAGCCTGGATCACGACCGTCGCCCGCAACCGGGCACTGGACCGGTTGCGCCGGGAGTCGTTGCGCGGCGACAAGGAGCACGATGCGGCGCGGCTCGTTCCGCCTCCGGACGAGGAAGAGGTGTGGCCGGTGCGTGACGATCAGTTGCGGCTCATGTTCACCTGCTGCCATCCCGCGCTGTCCCCGGAGTCGCAGGTCGCGTTGACTCTCCGCCTGGTGGCCGGGCTGCGGCCGGCGGAGATCGCCCGGTTGTTTCTCGCCCCGGAACCGACCGTGTCCCAACGGCTCAGCCGTGCAAAGTCGAAGATCCGGACGGCCGGTATCCCGTTCCGGGTCCCGCCCGACCATCTGCTGCCCGAGCGCACCCCGCAGGTGCTCGCCTGCATCTATCTGGTGTTCACCGAGGGCTATTCGGCGACGTCCGGCGACACCGCGATCCGGGACGAACTCTGCGAGGAGGCGCTGCGGCTCGGCCGGTTGCTGTGTGAGCTGATGCCGGACGAGGGTGAGGCGTGGGCGCTGATGGCGCTCATGCTGTTTCACGACAGCAGGCGCGCTCAGCGAACGGACGTCGTGGGTGATCTCGTCCCCCTCGAGGAGCACGACCGTCGGCGCTGGAACCGGGCGAAGATCGAGGAAGGTGTCGTGTGCCTGCAGGCCGCACGGCGCAGGGGAGGTGGTCGGTACGGCGCGCAGGCCACGATCGCGGCCGCCCACGCGACGGCGCCGAACTGGGCGGCCACCGATTGGAACGCCGTCGTCGCCGGATACGACGAACTCGGCACGTACGGTGACTCGCCCGCCGTTCGTCTCAATCGCGCTGTCGCAGTGAGCTTCCGCGACGGCCCCGACGCCGGCCTCGCCGAGTTGGACGCGCTCGCCGGTGAGCCGAGGCTGGCGCGAACGCACACCGTGCACGCGACCCGCGCCGACCTGCTGCGCCGAGCGGGCAGGCCCGCGGAGGCGAGCGCGGAGTACCGCGCCGCGATCGGCCTGGCGGCGAACGAACCGACCCGGCGATTCCTGGCGAGGCGGCTCGCGGAAGTGGACAGCGAGAACGGTGCCCGCTAGATCCGCCCGCGAGGCTGGTGCTGGGTGATGCAGTGGATGCCGCCGCCCCGCGCGAAGATCTGCCGGGCATCGACCGTGACGACGCGGCGACCGGGGTAGACGCTCGACAGGATGTCGCGGGCGAGGGCATCGTGAGGGTCGTCGAAGCCGCACACGATGACGCCGCCGTTGACGACGAGATGATTGATGTAGCTGTAGTCGACCCAGCCCTCCTCGTCACGCAGGACCGTCGGGGCAGGCACCTCGACGATCCGCCACGGCGCACCGGAACGGTCACGGCTGTCGGACAGAACTTTCAGGATCTCGGCGGACACCTCGTGGTCGGGGTGGGATCGGTCGCGCTGGGAGTGCACGAGAGCCACACCGGGTGCGGGCAGCGCTGCGACGATGTCGACGTGCCCCTTGGTGCCGAACTTCTCGGAATCTCGCGCGAGGCCGCGGGGGAGCCAGACGACGTGCTCGGCGCCGATCGTGCGCGCGAGTTCCGCCTCGACTCCCGCCGCGTCCAGGCCGGGGTTGCGCAGCGGGTCCAGTTGCACGGTCTCGGTGACGAGCACGGTTCCGCGACCGTCGACCTGGATCCCGCCGCCCTCGTTGACCATCGACGACGGGACCGCTTGCGCACCGGACCACCCGGTGACGGCCGCCCCGATCGACCGGTCGCGATCCCAGGTGGCCCACTCCTGCTGTCCCCAGCCGTTGAACGTCCAGTCGACGGCACCGAGTCGGTCGTCCTCGTCGAGGACGAACGTGGGTCCGATGTCGCGCATCCAGGCGTCGTCGAGGGGAGCCTCGACCACATCGATGTCCGCGGACAGATACTGCCGGGCGACGTCCCGATCCGCCGGATCGACGACCATGGTGACCGGCTCGAATTCGGCGATCGTGTGGGCGACGGCCGTCCACGCGGTCCGCGCGTCGTGCGCGTCGTCCGCGGTCGCGGTCATCGAGGCCCCGAGGGGCGGGAACGCCATCCACACCCGTTCCTGCGGTTCGGTCTCGCTCGGCATCCGCCAGGTCATGACCGGGTCTCCGCGGCCGATACCGTCGTCGGAAGGCCGTAGGGGTGCTCGTGGTCCACGGGATCGGTCAGCCGGGTGTAGGTGTCCGGCCTGCGGGTGGTCAGGAACGGGAAGAGATCGAGCCAGTCCTTCCGCTGATCGAGGTCGAGATCGGCCACCAGGACCGCCTCCTCGTCGCGGGGAGCCGACACGAGCACGCGGCCGTACGGGTCGGAGATGAACGAGGAACCGTAGAAGTCGATGCCGCCCTCGTTGCCGCAGCGGTTCGGGACCACCATGAATGTGCCACTGGTGATGCCGTTTCCGACGATCACGTGCTGCCAGATCGGCTGGGTGTCGAAGGACGGGGCGCTCGGCTCCGACCCGATCGCCGTGGGGTAGACGAGGATCTCGGCGCCGCCGAGCGAATACATCCGCGCGACTTCGGGGAACCATTCGTCCCAGCACGTCGGCAAACCGAGTGCGGCACCGTCCAGTTCGGCCGGGCGGTAGACGGGGTAGGCGTCGTGGGCGGGACCGCCGCGGAAGTAGGTGTCCTCGTAGTAGCCGGCGCTGACCGGGATGTGCAGCTTGCGGGTCCGGGAGAGCAATTCACCGGACGGGGCGACGAGGATGGCGGTGTTGAAACCGAGACCGTCGGGGCCGTCGGCTCGTTCGTAGAGGGAGGCGTGGACGCAGACCCCGTGCCGGGCAGCAGCCGCGGCCGCGAAACTGTACGTGGGTCCGGTCGTGAGGTCCTCGGCTTCGCGGCCGGGGGTCCCGGTCGCGCGGGTGTCGGCGGGGTACTTCGACAACGTGAGTTCCGGCAGGAACACCACCGCAGCGCCGAGTGCGGCCGCCTCGCCGATCGCGTCGGTCAATTCGGTGCGCAATGCGTCCGCATCGGGACGCCAGCGGTGCTGCACCAGCCCGACCCGCAGCGGCGTGCGGGCAGATTCGGTGAAGCGCGCCGGTGAGGACGGCGCGGGCAGTGCGGTGATCGTGCGAATGGTCATCGTTATTCCTTCGGTCTGGATGTGATGGGAGTGTGGGGGGTGGGCTCGGACATCACGACGTCGATCGCGCCGAGCAGATGGGAGCGGGCGTCCTCGGTGGAGATCTCCTTGCAGAGCCACCGCCCGGACAGGCCTTCGACGAGGGCGGTCATCGTGACCGCGGTGGGCTGGGGGTCGAGCGAGCGGGAGATCTCGCCGGTGACCTGCGCCTGCGCGATCGCGTCGGCGATCTCCGACACCCACGCCGCGGTGGTCCGTGCGAGCGGCTCCCGCAGCGCCTCCTCGTACACGGCGGAGGCGCGTAACTCGTTCCAGGCCAACGAGTTCTCCACGACCTCGGGGCGGTCCTGGATCTCGCCGAGGAGGGAGCGGGTGAGCCGGTCGCGGGCGGAGTCGCCGGATCCCTCACCCTCGCTGCGGTAGGCGCGGGCACGGTCGTTGATGTAGTTCAGGGCGGCCTCGAGGAGGCCGATGCGATCCTTGAAGTGGTAGTACAGCAGTCCCGGCGACACGCCCGCGACCTCCGCGACATCGTTGACGCGAAGCCCGCGGATACCTCGTTGGGCAACGGCGGTGGCGCTGGCCTTCAGAATCGCATCGCGTCGCTCGCTCATCGGTGAATCTCCTTCGGTTCGTGTCGTCCTAGGACGTCGGCGCCTCGACCGGGGCCACGTGTTCGGGCCACAGTCGCAGCGCGACGAGGTAGCCGGCCACTGCGATGGCCGACGATCCGACAAGACTGACATCGACACCGTGCGCGATGTCGGCAAGGGGCCCGGAGTACAGCGACGTGTCGACGGCGAGGACGCCGAACACCGACCCGGCCGCCCACGGGAGGACGGCGCGCAGATTCCAGCCGCCGGTGAACCAGTACCGCCCGCCCTTGCGGCCCAGGTTGAAGACCTGGAGGTCGACCGCGTCGTACTGCCCTCGCCTCGCAACCAGGAAGCCGGCGACGTTGATCGCCACCCACGGCGCGGCGAAACCGTTGAGCACCAGGGTCATCGCGGTGATCGAATCGACGGCGTCGACGACGAACACGCCGATGTAGAGCAGGGCGACCGCGAGCGCCGACGTGATCAGCGTGGTGTGGACGCGGCGCAACCGGGGGATCAGCGCTTCCAGGTCGAGGCCGCTGGCGTAGACGTTGAGGACGCCCTGCCCGAGTCCTCCCGCGAGGGCGACGAGGACGATCGGCAGCACGTACCAACCGGGCGCCTCCGCCACCAGGTCGGCAACGTAGGAGTCGCTCAGCGTGGTGAAGGTCGACGCGGTGAACGATCCGAAAGCGGCGGTCAGGAACAGCCCGAAGAAGATGCCTGCCATGGTGGCCGCGACGATCGAACGGTCGCTGAACCGCGCCCGGGAGATCCGCCTGCTGTAGTCGCCGAGCGTCGGGGCGTACGACAGCGGACCGCCGACGGCGAGGACCACGGCCAGAATCCAGGTGGGCCAGAATCCGCCGAGGAGATAGTCGCCGCTGCCCGCCCCGCCGTCGAAGCGACCACCGAACGCGAGCACACCGAGCAGGAGCAGCGCGGCGACGACGGGCAGCACGAACTTCTGGAGCGCGACCACCGTGCCGTGGCCGAACAGCGCGACGGCCACGATCTCGGCGGCGATGATGCCGTAGCCGAGGGCGAGCATGCCGTTGTCGACCGGTGTGCCGAGTAGGCGGTGAGCGGCGGCGATCAGCGCGTCACCCGAGGTCCAGACCGCGATCGCGGCGTACGCGAGGGCGAAGAGCAGGGTGAGCCCCGAGCCGATCATCCGTCCGCTCACTCCGAAGTGCGCACCACTCGACACGGTGTTGTTCGTGCCGGTGCGCGGGCCCAGGAGTGACAGGGGCGCGATGAGGAGCGTGCCGAGCCCGATGCCGACCGCGCTGGCCGCGATCGCGCTGCCGAACCCGAGTCCGAACGTGATGGGGAGCCAGCCGAACACGATCACCGAGAACGCCAGGTTGCCGCCGAAGAACACGGCGAGCAGGTTGAGCGGTCGCGAATCGCGTTCCGATTCGGGGATGTATTCCACGCCGATCGTCTCGACGTGTCCGAAGCGGTCCTCCGGTGGGGAGGGGGCGGTGTCGTCGAGGGCCGTCGTCGGGTCGAGATTCGTGGACACTGCGGACCTCACATTCCGGGGCGGAGGTGACTGTCATCACGTCCTGGTGGGTACCGAAGATATTCCAAACTGAAAATTCAGTCAAGACCGGTGAGTGACGTGCGCCACCGAGCGTGGTTCGGAGTTTGCGCTGCTACGGCGACCGGACTAGATATATGTGTGACCGCTTGTCTCATGTATCCCTCTGTCATCGGAGTGCCTGTGTCTGCCGCCGCCATCAACAGTCGTTTCGCGAACCGGTGCCGGCTCGCCGCCGCGGGGACGGCGTTCGGGCTACGCGACGTCGAGGGTGGACGGTGAGGTCGCCGCTCGTCCGGTGGCAGCTGATCGGCTTCGTTCTCGTGGCCCTCATGGGCCTCGTCTACGTGGGTGCCAACTACGTGCGCCTGGGCAATCTCCTCGGATTCGGCGAATACACCGTGCACCTCGAATTGGAGACGTCGGGCGGCATCTTCACCAATGCGGAAGTCACGTACCGCGGCGTGCCGGTCGGCCGCGTCGGGGCCATGTCCCTGACCGCGGACGGCGTCGTCGTCGAACTGAGGATCGACACGAGCACGCCCGACATTCCCGCCTCCGCGAAAGCCGTCGTGGCCAACAGGTCGGCGATCGGCGAGCAGTACGTCGACCTTCAGCCTGCCACCGATCGCGGGCCGTACCTGGCGGACGGATCCCGTATCGCCGCCGTCGACACGTCGACGCCGGTTCCCGTCGAAGAATTGCTCGCCGGCACGCAGGGATTGACGGAATCCGTGCCGATCGACGCGCTCCACACCGTCGTGACGGAACTCGGGGCGGCGTTGGACGGCAAGGGCGAAGACCTTCGGTCGCTCGCGGATTCGTTGTCCGGACTGTCGGCGTCGGGCGCCGAATCGCTCGATCGAACAGTGGCTTTGGTGCGCGACGGCCGCAGCGTTCTGGGAACGCAGTCCGAACAGTCTTCGGCGATCAAGGGTTTCAGTGCCGACCTGGACTCGCTCGCGGACCGGCTGCGCAGCAGCGACCCGGACGTGCGGCGGCTGATCGACAACGGCAATCCGGCGAGCGATCAACTGGGGCAACTCGTCTCGGAGGCCGGGCCGGGTACCACGACGAACCTCGCCAACCTGTCCGCTACGGCGAAGGCGGTCTCGGTGCAGGCCACGGCCCTGCAGACCCTGTTCGTGTATCTGCCGGGGGTGGCGGCGGCGTCCTCGACCATTGCGCCCGACGACGGAACCGTGCACCTGGGTCTGGTGGCAGAGACCAACAATCCGCCGTCGTGCACCGTCGGCTACGAGGGCACCCAGGCGATCCTCCGGGAGATGAAGCGGAACGATCCGAACTTCGACGACACGCAGCAGGACTTCCCGCAGAACACTGCCGCGTCCTGTGCGGCTCCGCCGGGCAGCCTCACCGGTGTCCGCAGCGCGAACCGGATCGTGTTCGGAGACCCCGCCACCGTGCAGCCGTGGGACTCCACACCCAAGAAGGACCCGAACAAGTTGGACCTCAACCCGATTGCGAATCAGCTCGCCCCGCTCCTCGGGGTGACCCCCAACTGACGCGAGTTCTCGGCCCGGATCCAGGACCCTCCCGGGCTCCGGGTTGACAACTGCGCGTCGATCCTGCAATCTTCGAAACAGGTCACGAGTACCAGCGTCAAGCCCCGGCTTGCTGGTCGGCAACCCTCCACCGCGGCGGGGTGCTCCGGGTGACGACCAGGCTGAGGTCCATACCGGACCCGGCAAGCGCGGACTCCGAGAGGGCACCGACCCTGCGACGAGTCCCTGACTACGAGGGATGTCGTGATGACTGCTGTATTGACCGCCGACGTGTGTGTTGCCCCCCTGGCTCAGGTTTCGGGCTCCGACCTGCGGGTTCCGCTCGTCCAGGGCGGCGATTGCACCTACGTCAACTTCGACTACGCCGCCAGCGCGCCAGCGTTGGCGCAGGTGACCGACCGAATCGGGGCACTGCTCCCGACGTACTCCAGCGTGCACCGCGGCGCCGGCTACGCGTCGCGGGTGTCGACCGAATGCTACGAGAAGGCCCGCGACTCGGTCGCCCGGTTCGTCGGAGCGGGTGAGGACCAGGTGGTGGTCTTCACCCGGAACACGACCGACTCGCTGAATCTGCTCGCCGGCTGCGTCCCTGGCAGCACCGTGGTCCTCGACATCGAGCACCACGCGAACCTGCTGCCGTGGAAGAACTCTCGCGTCGTGCGGGCGGCGGACACGCTGGACGAGACCGTCCGCCTGCTCGTCGCCGAACTGTGCTCCAAGCCCACCGCCCTGCTCGCGGTGACCGGAGCGTCCAACGTGACCGGCGAGGTGCTGCCGATCGCAGCCCTCGCCGAGGTAGCGCATCGTTGCGGCGCACGGATTCTCGTCGACGCCGCTCAGCTCGCACCGCACCGCCGCATCGACGTCGAGGAGTGGGGCGTCGACTACCTCGCCTTCTCCGGGCACAAGTTGTACGCGCCCTTCGGCGCCGGCGTGCTGGTCGGCCGCCGGGACTGGCTCGACGCCGCCGAGCCCTACCTCGCAGGCGGCGGCGCGGTCCGGAACGTGACCGTCGAATCCACCCAGTGGGCGCCCGCCCCGGCCCGGCACGAGGCGGGCACCCCCAACGTGCTCGGCGCAGCAGCGCTCGCCGCCGCGTGCGATGCGCTGTCCGAGCTGGACTTCGGCACGGTGGCCGAACACGAGGCGGCGCTCACCGGCCGCCTCCTCGACGGCCTCGGCTCCGTCGACGGCCTGGAGTTCCTGCGGCTGTGGTCGGACGCCCCCGACACCGTGGGGATCGTGACGTTCACGATCGACGGGTTCGAACCGGGAGAGATCGCCGCCTACCTGTCCGCCGAACACGGAATCGGAGTTCGCGACGGGCGTTTCTGCGCCCATCCGCTGCTGGGACGCCTCGGCAGGCCCGACGGCGCCGTGCGGGTGAGTGTGGGTCTCGGAAGCTGCTCCGAGGACGTGGATCGGCTGGTCGACGCGGTGCGCACGCTGGTGGCGGGGCGCCGGAACTGGACCTACGCCAAGGAGAGCGGCCAGTGGAATCCGGTGCCGGAGACGCGTTTTTCGCGGGACGCGCTAGTATGACCGCATGGCATCGCAGGCTGGGAGCGCAATGATTGCTCACTGGTGCCGTCGGCATGTCGATCTGTGCCGAACCGCCTCGGGTATGTGTTCGAGCTGACCGTTCTTCCAGCTCCGTTTCATTCACACGTCATTCCCGAGGAACCCTTATGTCTCGAGACAATGCCTTCGTTTCCCGTCCCCTTCGCGTCGCCGTCGAACTGACCGGCTCCGGCCACCACCCGGCGGCCGAGGGTGCCCCGGGCACGCGGCCGATCAACGGTGCGGACTACTGGGTGGACCTGACCGCCGACTCGACGGATCAGCTCGACCTCACGTCGTTCCCGCCGAACGTCGTCCGGATCCGGGCGTCCGATCTGCGTGAGGCGCAGCAGGAACGCGCGCGGATCCGCGCCGAACTCGTCGCCGACGGGCGCGACCCCGACAGCGTCACCGTCCTGGTGGACCTCGAGGTGCTCATCGCCGGAGAGGCCCGCGCCGCGCGCAAGGAGCTGGCCCTCCTCGACAGCGCACTGGATGCACCGCGTGCTCCGGTGTCGTTGCAGTACATCGGAACTCCGGTCGGCCTCGCCGGGCTCATCGCCGACATCCAGGCGGCCGGCGTCGCCGACGGCGTGACCCTGCTGCCGCTGTCGCTGCCCAGGGTTCTGGAGCAGCTCGTCGACGGCACCCTCCCGTGGCTGGAGGAGCGAGGTCTCGTCACCTCCGCCGACGCCGTCGACGAAGCGCTGCGCCGCTTCGGCCTCCCCCTCCGCGAGCGGGTACTGGCGTCCTGACCAGGTCAGTTGCCGTTGTTCGCTGAACCGAGCGGAGTGGGCCGGTAGTACCGGCCCTCGTGATACAGCAGGGGAGCCGAAGCGGAATCGTCGTCTGCCTCGGCATGGACGCGGGTGACGAGGCCGATGACGAGTGTGTGATCGCCGACGGGAATCAGCTGGTCCACGATGACCCGCAACCAGCTGGGAGTTCCGTGGAGGACCGGTTCGCCGGTGTCGAGTCGCGCCCAGAGCGACTCGTCGGCGAACCTCTGGTCGGCGCTTCGGGAGAATCGCTGAGCCAGGTGCTGCTGGTGCTCCCCGAGCAGATGGATCACCAGCGAATCCGCGGAATGAAGTGCCTCGATGCTGGACGAGGTGTTCGCGATGTTGAACGACACCAACGGCGGGTCCAATGACACGGACGAGAACGAGGACGCGGTGAACCCGACCGGGCCGGACCCCGAGTCGAGAGTCACGATGGTGACGCCCGCCGGATGACGACGCAGGGCTGCGCGGTAATCCTCGGCGCAGATTCCGGGGGCGAGTTCAGGGTCGCGGGGGAGGTCCGAACCATCGACGGTTTCGGCGTTCTCGGCTCTGTCGGACAAATCATTCTCCGGGTCGGCCCGTGTGGGCACTGTGTCATTCTCGTTCACGTCACCCTTGTTCACGAGATCTGACGTCAACTATAGGGGCGTGAACCGCCCGGGATTCAGTCGACGTCGATCGCCAGGCCCGCGGTGATCCGCACCAACTCCGAGAAGGACGTGCGGAAGACCGTGTCCGGGTGCCCGGCGGCCGCCCACAGTTCCGCGTACTCGGACAGGGCGTTGTCGACGTACGTCGGAAGGTTCGTGGGATGTCCGAGCGGAGCGATACCCCCGATCGGCTGGCCGGTCGCGATCCGCACCATGTCGAGGGGCGCCCGGGTCAGATTTCCCTGCAGCCGTTTGCCCGTGTTCGCCAGATCCACCTCGTGCGCCCCCGACACGAGGAGCAGGATCGGGTCGTCGTCCAGGAGGAACACCAGCGACTTGGTGATGGCCCCGATATCGACCCCCAGCGACTCCGCCGCCTCGGCCGCGGAGTGGGTGGAGTCGGGCTGGGTCACGATCACCCCATGGTGCCCTCGCGCGATCAGAGTCTCGGCGACATGCGCGGCGTGGGGGTGCAGGGGCGTCGGCATGAACCAAGAGTAGGTCCATTCCCCCGGTACGACATCAAGAAGCGTCGTCCGACACGACATCGGAACGGGGCGTAGTCGATTCCGGCTTCCGGAGACGCCGGGCGGTGAACCCGAACAGCAGTCCGAGCCCGACCGCCGAGTAGAGCGCGAGGGCGAGCGCGGGCTGTCCGAGCCCCACGTCGTCGAAGTACACGATGCTGCGAATTCCCTCGGTGCCGGCGCCCGGGGTGATCCAGCGTCCGATGGCCGCGTAGAAGGCGGGGATGACGTTCGAACCGAACGCCCCGCCGGCGCTGGGATTGCCCAGAATGACGAAGACGGCGATCGCGAGAGGGACGGCGAGGATGCCGACCGAGGCGCGCAACCCCAGCGTGAACACGGCGGTGCCGAAGACGACGCCGGTTCCGAGGAGCCACAGCGGGAACCAGTGTCCTGCGAACGTGCCGAGCACGTGAGTGGTGATCAGGGCGCCGAGGGCGCCGGACAGCACGGCGTACCCGAGCAGGACAGCCGTGTGCGCGGACGCCTGACGCAGGGTTCGCGGGGCGCCGATGAACAGGCCGATCGCCGCCGCGAGCAGGTAGCCGCCGACCACCCAGCCGACCGCCAGATAGAAGCCGGAGAGTCCACGGTTGTCGTGCGCACCGACCGGAATTTCGTCGCGGACCGTGAACTGACGGCCCTGACTGTTCTCCACCTGGGCGACGACCGATTCGAGCGCGCTGGAGATGGAGCTGCCGCCCGCGCTCGCCGTGATCAGGGTGTCGGGGCCGACGGGGTTCACGACGAACGCACCCTGGATCTCGCGGTCGTGAAGGAGCCGCCGGGCTTCCGCGGTGTCCGAGACGACACGGGCCCGCAGCGGCCGGCCGTCGATCGCGTCGAGCCGGTCGGCGACCTGCTGGTCCGTGCCTGTGGGCAGTCCCTCCGCTGCGACGACACCGATCTCGATGTCGCGGGGCGTGGGCTGATGGAACGCGGCCACGTAGCTGAGGATGAAGCCGAGCTGGAGGAGCAGAACGCCGAAGACCAGCGCGACCATCACCTTGGGCGCGCCGTACTTCGACACCGGACTGTCGTGGTGCACGGGAGCCTGGGTGGGGGATTCGCTGTCGGTCATGGTCATCGGACGTCCTCGATCCTTGTCGATACCGTGGGTATTGAATACCCTAGGTATCGTGACTGAAGATCGTCAACGGGACAGTCGTCACACCGAATGGGCGCCCACGCCGCGTCCCGGTCGTGACGTCGTGCGTCAGCGCCTCCTCGACGCGGCGGCGGAGGAATTCGCGGAACGGGGCTTCAGCGCGGCCAGGCTCGCCGAGGTGGCGCGCCGGGCCGGGTTCACCAAGGGGGCGGTCTATTCGAACTTCGAGTCGAAGCAGGACCTGTTCGCCGAACTCTTCGCGGCACGCTCACTCGAACTGGCGGGACGGGTCCTCGCCGAGATCGCCGGCATGAACCCCTCGGACGCCGCGGGCAAAGGCGGCGAGGCCGTCGCGTCGTGGATGGTGCGCGAACCGGGCTGGTCGCTGCTGGTGCTCGAATTCGGCGTGCTCGCCGCACGCGACCCGCAGATCGCCCAGGCCTACCTGCGGGAGCGGCGGCAATTGCGGGGAAAGCTCGTCGAATTGATCGGCGAGCGCGCGCGGGAGTGGGGGGTCGACGACACGTTCGACGTCCGCACCACGGCCATCTCGCTGATGGCGCTCATCTCCGGCCTCGTGCTCGAACACTCCGTCGACCCCGAGGAAGTGGATCAGTCGACGATGGGCGCCGCGGTCACCGCACTGTTCGCGGGCGCCGTCGCCAGGGCCGGGCTGACCTGATCTCAGGCGGTCTGGGCGACGACCCCGTCGAGGAAGCCGTCTATGTGGGCCCACGTGGAGTCCTTGGCCTTCGGGCCCGCGACGAGCCCGAGGTGGCTGCCCGGCGCGGACTCGAACCGCACCGACGGAGAACCTGTGAGCACGTCCGTCGCCGCCCGGACCGACGGGATCGGCGCGATGACGTCCTCGGTGCCGCCGATCGCGAGAACCGGCACCGCGAGATCGGCCAGCGCGATCGCGCCGTTCCGGGTCTGGAAACTCCCCGCGGCGAGCGCGTTCCCGAGGATCAGCTCGGTGCAGACCTGGCGGAAGAACCGCGCGGGATAACCCGGCATGTCGGCCATGAACCGGTCGATGGACTCCATGCGTGCCAGGGTCTCGGTGTCGTGCAGGTTCCGGGCGATGAACCACGGCTTGGTGAGCTCGCGCTGCAGTGCGGTGAAACGGTAGCTCGCCTGGACCAGCGGCGCGGGCAGCCCGCCCATCGCCCGCGTCGCGGTGGTGAGGGGGCGATCGCCCGTGAACCGGCCGACCATCCGCAGCGGCGCGATCATGGTCACCGACTCGTAGTCGATCGGCGTGCCGATCGCCGTCACCGAACCGATCGGCAGATAGTTTCGGCCCGCCGCCGTGAGCAGCGACATCGTTCCCCCGAGGCTCCAGCCGATCAGGTCGACGGGTGCACCGTCGTGGAGTCGGGACACGCGATCGACCGCCGTCGGGATGAAGTCGTCGATCCAATCCTCGAACCCGAGGCCGCGGTCCGAGTAGCCCATCGTGCCGTAGTCGACGAGATACGCCGCCTTGCCCGAACTGACCAGATGCGCGGCCAGGCTCTGGCCCGGCCGGAGGTCGAAGCAGTGTGCGGGCGCCGCGAGCGGGGGCACGAGGAGGACGGGCCGGCCGCCGTCGGTCTCGGTGCTGTCGAATCGGTACAGGTCCTGATGGGGCGCCTCGTGGATGCGCGTCGACGGGGTTCGCTGGACCGGTGCGATTCCGCCGCCGAAGGACAGTCGCCAGGCGTTGCGGGTCAGCGTGTTCAGCGTCGGGTTCCAGGCGATGTCGAGCACTGATTTCCTCTCGTGGCGGCGCAGATCCTTCAGGTATCTGTGACGTCAACATACAGGTAATATCGCGGTCGTCCGTCAGCGGGAGGCGAGCAGAACCCGCAGCACCGTCGCGGGCCGGAGCAGCGCCCCCGGGCGGTCGAGAAGATGTGTCACCCGGAGGAACGCGGACCCCACGGCCGGGTCGACGGACGCCGCCCGATCGAGCCGGGACGTGTACGCATTGACCAACCGGACCCGCGCCGACCGCCGACCGGGCACGGCCGGGATCCGGAGGTCGTTGTCTACGGTGAGCGTCCACGCGGCATCGATACACCGGTTCGCCCCGCGGAGGAACCGGCGAGCGAGATGCGCGCGCCCCGACTGCAGGCAGTCCCGCAGGATCGTCGCCTCCACCGCGGCGACGCTCATGCCCTGGCCGTAGATCGGGTTGAACGAGCAGATGGCGTCCGCGAACGGCAGGTAATTCGACGGCAGATCGTCCGCGGAATAGTGCCGGCGGACGGTCCTCGGGATCCGGTAGCGCACGCCGTCGTCCACCGGCTCGGCCGTGCGCAGCGCGTCGTACATGTCCGGGGCGGGAAACGACTTCACGAAGTCGAGGAAGCCGTCCGGATCCAGCGGCGGCACGTCGTCCCCGTACCCGGCGAGAGTGACGATCCAGGTGCCGTCCTCCTGCACGCCCATGAAACCGCTGCGCGGACTCGACGGTCCCGGCGCCATCCCGATGCCGGAATCCCCGTCCAGGTGCGGCGGGTCGAGCCGGAAATGCCTCGTCGCGTAGCTGACGTCCACAGCCAGCTGCGACTCGGATGGCGGCGCGAAACCCAGCTCGCCGAGCCGGGCGACAGTCTGCGAACTGCGGCCGGACGAGTCCACGACGAGATCGGCCGGGGCGACCTCCGGTGGGACGCCGCCCCGGTGCTGCACGGTCACGCCGGTCACCCGCCCGCCGTCGACGGTGAGACCCGTGACGTCGGAACGGTCCAGTATCCGCACATTCGGCAGCGCCTCGACCCGCCTGCGCATCTGCCACTCGACGAGCGGCCTGCTCGCGAGAATGCCGGGAACCCCACTGATCTCGCGGGCCATCCGGTGCCCGTCGACGATCCACCGGATGTCGCCCAGTGCGTCGCCTGCGGTGGCGCCGAGGGCCAGGAGCTCGGACGCGAATCCCGGCAGGAGGTCCTCCATCGCGGCCTGCCCGCCGGCGAGAAGGGCGTGCACGTGCCGGGCCTGCGGCACGCACCTGCGTGGGGTGGCCGTCTCGGGCAGGACGTCGCGGTCGAGGACGACGACGCTCCGGAACGCTCCGGCGAGAGCCGCCGCGGCAAGCAGTCCCCCCATTCCGGCGCCGACGACCACGGCGTTGCCGGCCGGGGTCGTCTGGTGCGTCATGGCGGCTGTCCGTTCACAAGACGGTGCAGAGACCTCCAGGGTATTTCGCCTGACCTCGAACAGCGGTGGTTACTCTGGAGTAATGACCGAACAGAAGACCTGGAATGCGTTCACCGTCGAGCGCAAGGATCACGTCGCGCAGGTGACGCTCATCGGACCCGGAAAGGGCAACGCGATGGGCCCGGATTTCTGGAGCGAGCTCCCCGAGATCTTCGGTGAACTCGACGCCGATCCGGACGTGCGGGCCGTGGTGATCGCCGGCTCCGGCAAGAACTTCTCCTTCGGTCTCGATCTTCCCGCCATGAGCAGCAGCTTCGGTTCCGTCCTCGCCGACAAGGCGCAGGCCGGCCCGCGTACCGCGTTCCACGACATGATCAAGCGGATGCAATCCGGGATCAACGCGGTCGCCGACTGCCGCAAACCGGTGGTCGCGGCCATCCAGGGCTGGTGCATCGGCGGTGGCGTCGACCTGATCTCTGCGTGCGACATCCGCTACGCCAGCACCGACGCGAAGTTCAGCATCCGTGAGGTCAAGGTCGCGATCGTCGCCGACATGGGCAGCTTCGCCAGGCTTCCCGCCATCATCGGCGACGGCCATCTGCGGGAACTCGCGCTCACCGGCAAGGACATCGACTCCGGGCGCGCCGAGAAGATCGGTCTCGTCAACGGCGTCTTCGCGGACGCCGACGCCGTCCTCGCCGCCGCGCAGGAGACCGCGGCCGAGATCGCGGCGAACCCGCCGCTCGTCGTCCACGGCATCAAAGACGTCCTCGACCACTCCCGCGCGGCCGCCGTCGACGACAGCCTGCGCTACGTCGCCGCATGGAACGCCGCGTTCCTGCCGTCGCAGGACCTGACCGAGGCGATCACCGCCGTCTTCGAGAAGCGCGCCCCCGAATTCACAGGCGAATAGTCCGTCCGTCGGTACAGCCGCACTTCCGGAACGGGTGCGGTTGTACCGGTCGCAGAGGATTATCCGCAGGTAAAGCCCAGTTCATCAGTTGCCCGAAACCTCGCCGCGCTCGCATACTTGCGGACTACAAGTAAACGACAGCGCAGCGAGGAAACAGTGTCGAATTCGGTCGAAACGCCGGTGGCCTACACCCACCGGCAGATCCTGGCTGTACTCAGTGGGTTGATGCTCGGCATGTTCCTCGCCGCGCTCGACCAGACGATCGTGGCGACGGCGATCCGCACCATCGCCGACGACCTCGACGGGTACTCGCTGCAGGCGTGGGCCACCACCGCGTACCTCGTCACCGCCACCCTGGCGACGCCGCTCTACGGCAAACTGTCCGACATCTACGGCCGCAAGCCGTTCTTCATGTTCGCGATCACGGTGTTCGTGATCGGCTCGGTCCTGTGCACGTTCTCGACGTCGATGTACATGCTCGCGGCCTTCCGTGCGGTCCAGGGACTCGGTGCGGGCGGCCTGTTCTCGTTGGCGCTCACCATCATCGGCGACATCGTCTCCCCGCGTGAACGGGCCAAGTACCAGGGCTACTTCCTGGCCGTGTTCGGCACGTCCAGCGTCCTCGGTCCGGTCCTCGGCGGAGTGTTCGCCGGACAGGACGAGCTCCTCGGAATCGACGGCTGGCGTTGGGTTTTCCTCGTCAACGTGCCGGTGGGACTCGTCGCGCTCACGGTCGTCTCCCGGGTGCTGCACCTGCCGCGACGACCGAGCGGAAGCCGGCGGATCGACTGGTGGGGTGCGATCGCCCTCGCGGTGGGTGTGGTGCCGTTGCTCGTTGTCGCCGAACAGGGGCACAGCTGGGGATGGGAAAGCTCGAAGTCGTTGGCGTGCTATGTCATCGGCGTCATCGGCGTGCTGGCCTTCGTGCTCGTGGAACTGGCGATGAAAGACGACGCGCTCATCCCGATGCGCTTCTTCCGCAACAGCACCTTCGCGCTCGGCGTCGTGATCAGCCTCGTCGTGGGCGCCGTCATGTTCGGCGGCATCACCCTCCTACCTCAGTACCTGCAGGTGGTGAAGGGCTCGAGCCCCACCCTCGCCGGGTTCCAGATCCTGCCGATGGTCCTCGGTCTCATGGCCGGCTCGGTGGTCAGCGGTCAGATGATCTCGCGGACCGGACGGTACCGGTACTTCCCGATCCTGGGCACCGCCCTGATCGCGGTCGGCGCGTTCCTGCTGCACACGCTGGCCGCCGACACCCCGATGCCCGTCGTGATGGTGTTCATGCTGATCCTCGGCCTCGGTCTCGGAAACTTGATGCAGCCCCTCACCCTCGCCATTCAGAACGCGCTGCCCCCACAGGACATGGGGGTGTCGACCGGGGCGGCCACGTTCTTCCGGCAGATCGGCGGCACCGCCGGCGTCGCGATCTTCCTGTCGATCCTCTTCTCCCGCCTCACCCCGGCCATCGGCGAGCGGGTGACGGCCGCCGCAGGCACATCCGACTTCCGTCGAGCCGTGGCGGCAGCCGCGCAGAGCAACGACCCGGCCGAGGCCGCCATGGGCCAGGGAATGCTCAGCCCCGACCACGCCGGCGTCAGCGGAGTCCTCACGGACAGTTCGGTGATCGGGAAACTCGACGACGTGCTGGCCCTGCCCTTCCGGGAAGGATTCGCCGACGCCATCGGATCCGTCTTCCTCAGCGTGTCGATGCTCGCCGTCGTCGCCTTCGTCCTCACCGTGCTGTGGAAGGAAGTACCGCTCCGGAGCGAGTCCGGACTCCAGGCCGCAGCGCGGGGAGAAGCGGAGGAGTGAGAGACCACAACGGCGCCCACCCCCCGCGGGGGATGGACGCCGTTGCCGTGAACGTCGGGAGGCTCAGTGCCAGACGTTCGCCGCCGGCTCAGTGCCCGCCGTTGTCCTTCAGTCGCTTGAGCGAAGCCTCGACCTCGGCCTTCGCCTCGGCGAGCCCGACCCAGTCGGCTGCCTCGACGTGCTTGCCCGGCTCGAGGTCCTTGTAGTGGACGAAGAAGTGCTTGATGGCGTCCAGCTCGAACTGCGGGACGTCGCCGATGTCCTGGATGTGGTCCCAGCGCGGGTCGCCGGCCGGCACGCACAGCACCTTGTCGTCGCCGCCGGCCTCGTCGACCATCTTGAACATGCCGACGGGACGTGCCTCGACGATGACGCCGGGGAACACGGACTCGGGGAGCAGGACCAGCGCGTCCAGCGGATCGCCGTCCTCGCCGAGGGTGTTCTCGATGAAGCCGTAGTCGGCCGGGTAGCCGAACGCGGTGTAGAGGTAGCGGTCCAGTTTCACGCGACCGGTCACGTGGTCGACCTCGTACTTGTTTCGCTGACCCTTGGGGATCTCGATGGTGACGTCGAACTCCACGCCGATTCCTCGCTGTCGTGTCGATGATGATTCGGGGAGAGGATATCGGGTCGAGGATAAGGTTGGTTGTCTGACCACCCACGAATCACAGTGAAGACGGAGGCGCGTTGCCGGGCCAGGGAAAGAAGAAGATGGGCTCGTTGGCGGGACGCCACCGTCGGAACATGCGAATTCTGTTCGCGTCGGTCGTCGTCGTGGTGCTCGCGATGGCGGCTGTTCTGGTGGTCGCGGTGACGGCGAACAACGCGTCGGCGGGCCGCGGTGAACTGACGATCGCGCCCGAACCGGCACCGATCACGGCGGCCCCGCAGGTCACGCCGGTGCCGGACGACGCGCCGATGCCGACGGCGCAGGGGATCGCCGCCGCGGTCGGTCCGGCCGCCGCCAACCCCGACCTCGGCAAGTTCAGCGGAACGGTCGCCGACGCGGTCACGGGTCAGGTCCTGTGGAGCGTCAACCCGCAGACCCCGATGACCCCGGCGTCGACCACCAAGGTCCTCACCGCGGGATCCGCGCTGCTGGCGCTGCCGTCCGACCGTCGTGTGACGACGAAGGTGGTGCAGGGGGCGACTCCCGGCGAGATCGTCCTCGTCGCCGGTGGTGATCCCACTCTCACCGCGAAGCCGGTCGGGGAGAACGGCTACTACCCGGGTGCGGCGCACATCTCGCAGCTGGTCGATCAGATCCGGAACGCGGGCGTCCAGGTGACGAGCATCGTGGTCGACACCAGCATCTACTCGGGCGACACCATGGCGCAGGGGTGGTTCCCGACGGACGTCGGCGCCGGATTCATCACCCCCACCGAACCGATCATGATCGACGGCGGGCGGGCCGACCCGCTCGTGGACGAGTCGCCGCGCAGTTCGACACCCGCGCTCGACGCCGGGCGGACGCTCGCCGGTGCGCTCGGCGTCGCCCCGTCGGCGGTCACGTCGGGGGTCGCGGCGCCCGGTGCGGCTACCGTGGCGAGTGTGCAGTCCGCGCCGCTGCGCGACCGGTTGCGGCAGATGATGGAACACTCGGACAATGTGCTTGCCGAAGCGATCGGGCGGGAGGTTGCCATGAATGCCGGCGCGGAAGCATCGTTCGAGGGCGCCGTCGCGACCATCGGCCAGACGCTGACCGCGGCAGGATTCGATCTGTCGGGGTTCACCCTGCACGACGCGAGCGGGTTGTCCGTCGACGACCGCATCGCGCCGCACACACTCGACCAGGTCCTCACGGCGGCCGCGGGCGACGGCAATCCCGCCCTGCGGCCGATGCTCGACTACCTGCCGGTGGCCGGCGCCACGGGCAGCCTGTCCGACCGCTACGCGTCGGGGAACCGCACGGGCGCCGGGTGGGTGCGGGCGAAGACCGGCACCCTGTCCACGGCCAGCGCGCTCGCCGGCTACGTGGTGGACCAGAACGGGCGGGTGCTGACGTTCGCGCTGATGTCCAACGACCGCCCGCCGGAGGTCAGCCGTCCCGCACTCGACGCACTTGCCGCTGCGCTCCGCACGTGCGGGTGCCAGTGATGGCCGCCGAGGGAAACGCCTTCAGTGGTGCCGTCGACTGGAAGCTCGCAGCCAGGACGGGGGTGAAGCTCGCGCGCAGCGGACCGGTGACGTCGCGGTACACGGCCGAAACCGTGGTCGCGGAACTGGCCGACGCGTCGATGCGCGCGGAACTGCCCGTCCGGGAAGTCACCGGCCTCGCCGACGGACTTCCGGTGCCGACCGCCCAGATTCTCGACCGGGCCGGGTGGATCCACGCCGCCGCGCATTCGATGTCGCAACTCACGGGCGGCGACGCCGCTCCCGGCATGCTGCTCGGCAAGCCGGCGGGCCTTCAGGCCGGGGCGATGCTCGCGTACTTGTCGTCGGCGATCCTCGGCCAGTACGACCCGTTCACCGGCGACAACGGAACCCTGCTGCTGGTGGCGCCCAACGTGGTGTCCGTCGAGCGCACGTTGCGGGTGCGGCCCAGCGACTTCCGGCTCTGGGTGTGCCTCCACGAGGTGACGCACCGGGTGCAGTTCTCGTCGTCACCGTGGCTCACCGGGTACATGCAGGAGTCGGTGGAGACGCTCGGATCCGCCGAGGACGAGTCCGTCACCGACATGGTCGGCCGGTTGTCCTCCGCGCTGCGCGACCGCGGGCGCACAGAGCCGGACGAGTCGGGCGCACCGGGCGGCATCGTCGGGCTGCTGCGCGCCACCCAGGCGGAGCCGCAACGCGAGGCACTCGACCGTCTGCTGGTGCTCGGCACCCTCCTCGAGGGACATGCGGACCACGTGATGGATGCCGTCGGACCTGCGGTCGTGCCGTCGGTGGCCGCGATCCGGGCCGCGTTCGATCAGCGGCGCCGCCGCAAGAGCAACCCGGTGCAGCGTCTCGTCCGGGCGCTGCTCGGGATGGACGCCAAGATGGCGCAATACGTGCGCGGCAAGGCGTTCGTCGATGCCGTCGTGGACAAGGTCGGGATGGACCGGTTCAACGTCGTGTGGACCGGCCCCGACACGTTGCCCCGGCTCGCGGAGATCGACGCGCCGGACGCCTGGGTGTCCCGGGTACTGGGCTGATTCGAGAAGGGCTGAGCCGGTGACGCTGCTTCCCGAGGAGCCGGCGATCCTCGAGGTTCGTCACGCCGTGCGGCGCTGGATCGCGGCGCACGCCCCGGACGGCGAGATCGCGGTCGCGTTGTCGGGCGGTGCCGACTCACTGGCGCTGACCGCGGCGGCCGCCGCGGAGGCGCGTTCGGTGTGTGCCCTCGTCGTCGACCATCGGCTGCAGCCGGGGTCGGCCGACGTGGCCGACGAGGCCGCGGCCCGTGCCCGGGCGCTCGGCTGCGCGTCCGCCGAGGTGCTTCCCGTCGATGTGACCGGGTCGGGCGGGCTCGAGGCGGCGGCCCGGCAGGCCCGCTACCGCGCCCTCGACGCGGCGCGCGGAACCCGCCCGGTGCTGTTGGGACACACCCTCGACGACCAGGCCGAAACAGTGCTGCTGGGGTTGTCGCGCGGTTCGGGTGGTCGATCCATCTGGGGGATGAGCGCGTACGACAGCCCGTGGGGGCGACCGCTGCTGGACGTGAAACGCGCGGTGACCCGGCAGGCCTGCGCGGAACTGGCACTCAGCCCGCACGAGGATCCGCACAACGCCTCACCCGACTTCGTGCGGGTGCGGCTGCGCACCGAGGTGCTGCCGCTGCTCGAGGACGTCCTGGGCGGCGGCGTCGCCGGGGCCCTCGCCCGCACCGGGGAACACCTGCGCGAGGAAGGGGCGGTCCTCGACGCGATGGCCGCCGACGCCGAGGCGAAAGTCGTGGTGAACGGCGAAATCGACGCGGCCCTACTCGTTCTGTCGGCGCCACCCGTCCGCAGGCGGGTGCTGCGCAGCTGGCTCCTCGCAGCCGGTGCGCGCGGTCTCGGAGACAGACAATTGCGGGCCGTGGACGACCTCGTCGCACGGTGGCGGGGACAGGGACAGGTGGCGATCGGGGGCGGAACACCGGACGCGAGGTTGGTGGTCCGCCGACGACGTGGCAGGCTGAACGTCGGATTGGACGACCGACGAAGGGTTTGATCGCGTGTACGAAGGCGACATCGCATCGGTACTGATCTCCGAGGACGAGATTCGTCGACGTACCGTCGAACTGGCCGAGGAGATCGCCAAGCGCTACCCGGAGGGTGCCCCGGAAGGGGATCTGCTCCTGGTGGGTGTCCTCAAGGGCGCCATCTTCTTCATGACCGACTTCGCGCGGGCCCTTCCCATCCCCACCCAGATGGAGTTCATGGCCGTCAGCTCCTACGGGTCGTCGACGTCGTCCTCCGGCGTCGTGCGCATCCTCAAGGACCTCGACAAGGACATCGCCGGCCGGCACGTGCTGATCGTCGAGGACATCATCGACTCCGGTCTGACGCTGTCCTGGCTGATGCGCAACCTGTCGAGCCGCAACCCGGCGTCCCTCGAGGTCGTCACGCTGCTGCGCAAGCCCGACGCCATCAAGGTCGACGTCAACGTCGCGAACGTCGGCTTCGACATCCCCAACGAATTCGTCGTCGGGTACGGCCTCGACTATGCCGAGCGGTACCGCGACCTGCCGTACATCGGGACCCTCGAGCCTTCCGTCTACGGCGGCTGATCTCCCCGCTGCTCGTCAGCGGACGGGTTCGTGCGACACGGCGAGCTCCAGTGCCCGCAGGTCCTGCTCCAGTTGCCGGAACAGCCAGTACACGCCGACGAACGCGAAGATGCCGCCGACGCACAGGATGCGGACCGCGATGATCACGAGCGTGATCTCGTCGGGCGACAGGAACGTCACCCCGGCCACCCCGGCCAGCGGAACCGAGGCGGCCACCGCGAGATAGAGCGTGCTCCGGCGGTCGAGGCCCCGCAGTTTGTGCGCGTCGGCGCTGCTGGCGATGTCCTGAGGCAGCAGGGTCGGGTAGATGCAGCGCACCGCGAAGAACGCGACCACGAAGAACGGGTACGCCACCGAAACGGCACCGCACACGATCAGTGACGCGATGAAGTGCACGTACGCGCCCGGCGGAACGTTCCCCGCCGCGAGTTGCAGGGAAATCGGATAGGCGATGCCCGCGATGACCCACAACCCGAACACCACCAGCACGACGCGGTCGCCGAGCAGCAGCGTGTCGGTGCGGGCCCGGGCCAGGGTCTGGCGGTCGTACGTTTTCCCCTTGCGCAGACCACGCGGAACGAGCAGCGGATATCGGCACCAGTAGAGCAGCATGATCGCGCCCAGTGGGAACGCAATCGAATTGATCACCAATTGGATCGATTCGAACGAGTGCTGGGCCTCCGGCGTCAGATTGCTGATGATCAGCATCTTGTTGTGGTGGTAGTTGTAGGCGCCGGCGAGAGCGTTCGGCACCGCGATACCGATCACCAGAATCGGGAGCGCGAAGCGGCGCAGCCGCATGCGCCAACTGTTCGGCGGCGGATCGACGAGGTCGCGGGCCCGGGGATTCAGGCACAGGTCGAATTGCTGGGCCAGTTCGGCACCGGACGACCACCGGTCCTCCGGCTTCGGTGCCAGACACGTCAGGAGTACCCGTCGTAGCGACGGCGGGCAGTCGTAGGGCAACTGGTCGAGAAACTCCGGGTCGATGTCGCGGCTGCGGCGGTCCAGCATCGCTTCCAGTGCGACGAGCGACTCGCTCGACACCTCCTCGTCCTCGAACGGACGCCGCCCGCACATCAGCTCCCACAACATCACGCCGAGCGCGAAGATGTCGCTGCGGGTGTCGAGGTCCGCCGCCGTCCCCGGCATTCCGCGGTGACACGCCTCGAGTTGTTCCGGGGACATGTAGGCCAGGGACCCGCCGAAGTAGGCGAGCGGTGACGCCCCGGTGACGGTGTCGCTGAAACTGATGTTGAAATCGGCGAGCTTCGGCACACCCTCGGCCGTGAGCAGGATGTTGGCGGGCTTGATGTCGCGGTGCAGGACGCCGCGCTTGCCGGCGTAGTCGAGGGCTTCGGCCAGTCGCCGCCCCAGCCACGCGATCGTCTCCGGCCAGGTGAGCGACGCGATCTCGTCCCGCACACTCGAGTCGGTGGGCCTGATCTCGCCCTTCTCCCGCATCTCCTCGTCGACCACGTCCAGCAGCAGGCTGCCCGTCCGGTCTTGTTCCGGGGTGACGCGTACGCGGCGCAGAACCCGCAGCAGGGTGCCACCCGGCAGGTACTGCATGTAGAGAAGGCGCAGTTGGCGGTCCTCGAGCAACCGCTGGTCGAACACGCGCACGATGTAGTTGTGGTCGAGCTGAGCGAGGGTCTGCGGCTCGTTCCCCTTGTCGTGCGAGATCTTCACCGCGACGAGTCGCTGCATCGACCGCTGCCGTGCCAGGAACACGCGGCCGAACGCGCCGCTGCCCAGGCCCATCAGCAGATCGAAGTCGTCGACCTGCTGTCCGACCTCCACATCGTCGAGCGCCGCATTGCCCGGCGGCGTGGTGATGAGCGTGTCCGGCTGCCGGGCGGTCACGGTCGGACTGGCGGCCGCGGTCTGGTCGGCGGGTGCGGTGTGCTCAGCGGCGGCGGTCTGCTCGGCGGGTGCGGTCTGCTCGGCCGCCGCGGTGTGTTCGGCGGCGGCGGTCTGCTCGGCGGTCATCGTCCGTGCGGACATGGTTTGCTCAGCAACCACCGTCGACGGTCCGGCCGCGACCGTCGCTTCGCTGCTCTCGTGTTCGGAGTTCGTGACTCCGACGGTCCGTTCGGCAGAGTCCGATCCAGCGGCCGATCCGTCTCTGCCCGACCCGTTTCCTCTGGTCATTGCACATCGAGGGTTCTACTGGGCGGGTTCTCTGGGCACATCGAGGTTGTCTGGAGCGGTGTGAAGAGTCCCATCCAGGGACAAGCGAATGGTAACCCCGCAGACCTACTGTATCCAGCGCGAATACTCGAAATGACTGCTTCCCTGCACCATATACTCGGGTGATGGGGGACTCCCCGTTCACCTCAGCCGTCGTCGTCGCCGAGCAGGTTCGCTCGGGCGTCTCGAGCCCGATGGAGCATGTCGAGGCCGCGCTCGCGGCCATCGAAGAGCGTGAACCGAAGATTCAGGCGTTCGTCGCCGTCCTCGCCGAACAGGCCCGAGCCGACGCTCTCGCCCTCTCTCACCGGCCGGATCTGTCCACACTCCCGCTGGCAGGAGTGCCCGTCGCGATCAAGGACGTCATTTCCGTGGCCGGACTGCCGATGCGCGAGGGATCGGGTGCGACCAGTGCCGAACCGAAGGTTTCCGATCACCCGGTCGTCGCGCGACTGCGGGCGGCGGGAGCGGTGGTCGTCGGCCTGACCACCCTCCCCGAACTGGCGGTGTGGGGAACCACCGACGCGCCCGGCCACATCACCCGCAATCCGTGGAATCCGTCGCGGACCTGCGGGGGTTCGTCCGGGGGAGCGGCCGCCGCCGTCGCCGCGGGGATGGTGCCCCTGGCCCACGGGACCGACGGTCTGGGGTCGATCCGCATCCCCTCGGCGAACTGCGGAGTGTTCGGTATCAAACCGGGCAGGGGAGTGGTGCCGTCCGAACTCGGCGCCACCTCGTGGTTCGGGATGGCCGAGAACGGGCCCATCGCCACGACCGTCGACGACGCCGCTCTCATGCTGTCCGTCCTCGCCGACCGGCCCGAACTCGCGCGGATCGGTGCGTCGGAACCACTGCGGATCGCGGTGGCGGCAGGGTCGCCGACGTTCCTGGCCACGGTCGACCCGCAGTGGCGGGATGCGGCCGTGCGCGCGGGCAGGGAACTGACCGGCTCGGGCCACGACGTCGAGCCTGCGACGTTGCCGTACCCGGTCAACCTGCTTCCCGTTCTCGCCCGCTGGACCGCGGGAACGGCCGCCGACGCGAAGGGCCTCGATCTGCGGCTACTGCAGCCCCGGACGCGCAGGCACGTCGCGGTGGGCCGCGCGCTGGGCCGGTTCGTCCGCCCCGAGCAGGTGGGCAGGCTCGAAGAGTCGCTGCGCGCATTCTTCGAGAACTACGACGTGGTGATCACACCCGCTCTCGCGCAGCCGCCGCTCGCAGCGACGACGTGGAGCGAGCGGTCGTGGCTGTCGAACATCGTGGCCAACGTGCGGTACGCCCCGTTGAGCGCGCTGTGGAATCTCGTCGGGTGGCCTGCGGCGAGTGTGCCCGTCGGCACGCACTCGCACTCGGGCACCCCGCTGGCCGTGCAGATCGCGGCACCGCCCGGAGGAGAGGCCAGGATTCTGGCCCTGGCCGCTCACATCGAGCGGGTGGGCGGCGGCTGGCCGAGGGTCGCGCCCGCGCGGTGAACTCCCGCACATTCGGACCCGGATCGAGTCCGAGGGAACCGATGGGCAACCGCATGCGTTGAAAAGAAAGAGACCGCTCCCAACAGCGGTTGGCTGCTACCTGGAGTCGCCGGGGTGCCTTCGCGGTAACCTGGTTTGTCCGGTTGGCAGCCGGAAGGCGCACCCGGAAGACCCGCACTCTCGAAAGGACCGGCCATATCGGCCGACCTGTATGAACCGTAAGACTGTGTTTCGAAACCTGGCGATAGTTGCCGGCATCCTGCTGGTGATCTACGCCTTCAGCTACTTCGGCAACGACACGCGCGGATTCAAGGGTGTCGACACCTCCGTGGCGATCGCGCAGCTCGACGCGAACAACGTCGACAAGGCGCAGATCGACGACCGGGAGCAGCAGGTCCGCCTGTGGCTGAAGGACGGCAACGACGCGACCGACGGCAAGACCGAAATCCTCGCGAAGTATCCGGCATCGGCGTCCGAGCAGATCTTCAACGAGATCTCCGACAAGGGCCTTCAGAGCTACAACACCACGGTCACGCAGGAGAGCTGGCTCACGTCCATCCTGCTGTTCGTCCTGCCGATGGTGATCCTGCTCGGCATCTTCTTCTTCGTGATGAGCCGCATGCAGGGCGGTGGTCGCGGCGGCGTCATGGGCTTCGGCAAGTCGAAGGCCAAGCAGCTCAACAAGGACATGCCGAAGACCACGTTCGCCGACGTCGCGGGTGCGGACGAGGCCGTCGAAGAGCTGTACGAGATCAAGGACTTCCTGCAGAACCCGATGCGCTACCAGTCGCTGGGAGCGAAGATCCCGCGCGGTGTGCTGCTGTACGGGCCGCCCGGAACCGGTAAGACCCTCCTCGCCCGCGCCGTGGCAGGCGAGGCCGGTGTCCCGTTCTTCACGATCTCCGGTTCGGACTTCGTCGAGATGTTCGTCGGTGTGGGTGCGTCCCGCGTGCGCGACATGTTCGACCAGGCCAAGCAGAACAGCCCCTGCATCATCTTCGTCGACGAGATCGACGCCGTCGGACGCCAGCGTGGCGCCGGCCTCGGTGGCGGTCACGACGAGCGTGAGCAGACCCTCAACCAGTTGCTGGTGGAGATGGACGGTTTCGGTGACCGCACCGGCGTCATCCTCATCGCCGCCACCAACCGCCCCGACATCCTGGACCCGGCGCTGCTGCGCCCGGGCCGCTTCGACCGGCAGATCCCCGTCGGCGCCCCCGACCTCGCCGGTCGTCGCGCCATCCTGAAGGTTCACTCGCAGGGCAAGCCGATCGATCAGCACGCCGACCTCGAGGGCCTGGCCAAGCGAACCGTCGGAATGTCGGGTGCCGATCTGGCCAACGTCATCAACGAGGCCGCGCTGCTCACGGCACGCGAGAACGGCACCGTCATCACGGAGGCCGCACTCGAGGAGTCCGTCGACCGTGTCGTCGGCGGTCCCCGCCGCAAGAGCCGCATCATCAGCGAGCACGAGAAGAAGATCACCGCGTACCACGAGGGTGGGCACACGCTCGCCGCGTGGGCGATGCCCGACATCGAGCCCGTCTACAAGGTCACAATCCTCGCCCGCGGCCGCACCGGCGGTCACGCGATGACGGTGCCCGAGGACGACAAGGGCCTGATGACGCGGTCCGAGATGATCGCTCGACTCGTCATGGCGATGGGTGGCCGCGCGGCCGAGGAACTCGTGTTCCACGAGCCGACCACCGGTGCATCGTCCGACATCGACATGGCGACGAAGATCGCCCGGTCGATGGTCACCGAGTACGGCATGAGCGCCAAGCTGGGTGCGGTGCGGTACGGCCAGGAGGGCGGAGACCCGTTCTTGGGCCGGTCGATGGGTCAGCAGTCCGACTACTCCCACGAGGTCGCGCGCGAGATCGACGAAGAGGTCCGCAACCTCATCGAGGCCGCGCACACCGAGGCGTGGGCGATCCTCAACGAATACCGCGACGTGCTGGACATCCTGGCCACCGAGCTGCTCGAACGTGAGACGCTCACCCGCAAGGATCTCGAGAAGATCTTCCACAGTGTCGAGAAGCGCCCGCGCATCACCGCGTTCAACGACTTCGGCCACCGGACCCCGTCCGACAAGCCGCCGGTCAAGACGCCGCGAGAACTCGCAGTCGAGCGCGGCGAGCCGTGGCCCCAGCAGCCCGAGCCGGTGTTCGCCCAGCAGCAGTCGCAGCAGGCTCCGCAGCAGCAGCAGTACCCGCAGCCGGCACCCGCCAACGGTTACTCGCAGCCGGCACCGGCCAGGCCGCAGGGTGGGATGACGCAGCCGCGTCCGGACTACGGCGCCCCCGCGGGTTGGTCGGCTCCGGGCTGGCCGCCTCGCGATCCGGGCAACCAGAATCCTGAGGGTCAGTACTCCGGAAACCAGGGTCCGGGGAACCAGTGGAACCCACCGCACGAGCAGCGTGGCACCGGCGACGACGACGCGCAGACGAGGGCCTGGAAAGGACCGGACGGATCGAACTGATCCGCCCGACACTAGGCTGTTGCTTCGGGACGATCGGTCCCGGTACTGGAGGAGTTTCGGTTGTCGGTGAATCATCTCGATAGTGAGCCCGTGGCACTCGAGACAGGCCGGGTGTTCGATCAGCCGCGTGCCGAAGCTGCGGTGCGCGAACTGCTGATCGCGATCGGTGAAAACCCGGACCGTCCCGGACTCCGGGATACGCCCGCCCGCGTGGCGCGGTCGTACCGCGAGGTCTTCGCGGGCCTCTACACCGACCCGGACACCGTGCTGAACACGACGTTCGACGAGGGGCACCAGGAGCTGGTGCTCGTTCGCGACATTCCGTTGTACTCCACGTGTGAGCACCATCTCGTGTCGTTCCACGGGGTCGCCCACGTCGGGTACATCCCCGGTAAGACGGGCAAGGTGACCGGCCTGTCGAAGCTGGCGCGCGTGGTCGACCTCTACGCCAAGCGGCCGCAGGTGCAGGAGCGTCTGACCAGCCAGATCGCCGACGCCGTCATGCGCAAGCTCGACCCGCGGGGTGCGATCGTGGTCATCGAGGCGGAGCACCTGTGCATGGCGATGCGGGGGATCCGCAAGCCTGGTGCGAGTACCACCACCTCCGCGGTGCGTGGTCTGCTCCAGTCCAGCGCGGCCTCACGTTCCGAGGCTCTGGACCTTATTCTGCGGAAGTGACCGTGATCGAGTTGCCCGCGCCAGGCCGAACCGTGGTGATGGGCGTCCTGAACGTCACCACCGATTCCTTTTCCGACGGCGGACGTTTCCTCGATCGTGACGCGGCGCTCGCGCGCGGTCTGGAACTGAAGCGTCTCGGCGTCGACATCGTCGACGTCGGCGGCGAGTCCACCCGGCCGGGCGCGGCGCGGGTCGATCCCGACGTCGAAGCCGGTCGCGTCGCACCCGTGATCGCGGACCTGGTGGGCGAGGGCATCTGCGTCAGCGTGGACACGATGCGGGCGTCGGTCGCGGAGGTCGCGATCGAGGCGGGTGCGTCGATCATCAACGACGTCGCCGGTGGCCGTGCGGATGCCGCGATGGCATCGGTCGTCGCGGACGCCGGAGTGCCGTGGATCCTGATGCACTGGCGTTCGGCTGCCGACTACGTGCACCGCGGCACCGCCGACCACTACGAGGACGTGGTCCGTGAGGTCCGGGACGAACTGATGACCCAGGTCGACCTGGCCGTGAAGGCCGGGGTGGATCCGGGTTCCCTGGTGCTGGATCCGGGTCTCGGTTTCGCGAAGAACGCCGACCACAACTGGGCTCTGCTGAAGGCGCTGCCCGAGTTCAACGCGCTGGGATTCCCCGTCCTGATCGGCGCGTCCCGCAAGCGGTTCCTGGGTTCGCTGCTGGCGGATGCGGACGGGGAACCGCGCCCGCCCGCCGGCCGGGAGATCGCGACCGCCGTCGTCTCGGCGCTCGCCGCGACTCACGGAGCGTGGGGCGTTCGCGTGCACGACGCGCAGGGTTCTCTGGACGCCATCGCGGTCGCCGAGGCCTGGGCAAAGGGTGCAGCCGGACGTGAGTGATCGAATAGAGTTGCGCGGCTTGAAGGTTCGTGGCAATCATGGCGTGTTCGAACACGAGAAGCGGGACGGTCAGGACTTCTACGTCGACATCACCGTGTGGATGGACCTCGCCCCGGCGGCCGCGTCCGACGACCTCGACGACACCCTCGACTACGGCGGTTTGGCCGAGCGCGCGGCCGCGATCGTCGCGGGACCCTCACGGGATCTCATCGAGACCGTCGCCGCGGAGATCGCGGACGGGGTGATGACCGACCCTCGTGTCCGGCGCACCGAGGTGGTGTTGCACAAGCCGTCCGCGCCGATCCCGCTGACCTTCGCGGACGTCGCGGTGGTCGCGCACAGGTCGCGGCCATGAGTCGCGCGGTGTTGTCGATCGGGTCGAACGTCGGCGACAGCCTTGCCCATCTGCAGTCCGTTCTCGACGTTCTGGGCGACGCGGTCGTGGCGGTCTCTCCGGTGTATTCGACGGCGCCGTGGGGCGGTGTCGAGCAGCAGGACTTCCTCAACGCCGTCCTCGTCGTCGACGATCCCGCCCTCGACGGTTACGACTGGCTGCGGCGCGGGCAGGAACTCGAGACCGCCGCCGACCGGGTGCGGATCGAACGGTGGGGCCCGCGCACGCTCGACGTCGACGTCGTCACGTGCGACGACATCCGCAGCGACGACCCGGAACTGACGTTGCCGCACCCGAGAGCGCACGAGCGTGCCTTCGTGCTGATTCCGTGGCTGGACGTCGAACCCGACGCCGTGCTGCCGGTCGCCGGGACGACGACCCGGGTGGACGCGCTGCTGCCACTGCTGGGCGAAGACGAACGGGCCGGTGTGCGCCGGACGCAGCTCGTTCTGGACCGGCGGTCGCGATGAAGCCGGAACCGACGGGCACGATGAAGCCCACCCGGATCTGGGATCTGCTGTTCCTGGCCGCTCTCGCCGTCGCCGCCACCTGGATTCTGGTCCGTGTGTTCTACGGCTCGTTTCCGCCGATTCCCGTGTACGCCGGGGCGTCGCTGTACCCGGTCGCGCTGATCGAGGTCGTCCTCGCGTTCATGGTGCGATCCCGGGTCAGCAATCATCAGGTGGGCGACGGACCGCGTCAGCTGCACCCGATCACCGCCGCCCGGGTGGCGGCGCTCGCCAAGGCGTCCGCGCTCGTCGGTGCCGCGACGGCCGGGGTGTGGGGCGGCTTCCTGCTGTACCTGCTTCCGCAGCGTTCGGTGCTCCGGGCCGCGGGCTCGGACACTCCCGGCGCGTGGGTGGGCCTCGTCGCCGCACTGGCCCTCGTCGGCGCGGCACTGTGGCTGGAACACTGCTGCCGCACCCCCGACGACCCCACGGACGAGCCGGCGCATTGAGGACATGGAGGATCGCCGCAGGTCCGATGGAATGTGCGGTGCACCCTTCGCGGCCAAGTACCCTGGCACCATGACGAATCCTGGTCGCCTCAAGTCTGCGCGCCGCAACAAGCGCAGCGCGAGCCAGATGATCGTTGCGGGGTTGCTCGCCCTCGCGGTGATCGCGTCCCTCTTCCTGATCTTCAGCGACAGCGTCCAACTCCTGCGGGTGGGCCTGGTTGCCGCGCTGTGGGCTGCCACGGTCGGTGCCATCGCCATGACGAAGTACCGGCGCGAGTCGGCGCTCGACAAGGCGAAGGTCAACGACTTGCAGACCGTCTACGAGTTGCAGCTCGAGCGGGAGATCTCGGCACGGCGCGAATACGAGCTCACCGTCGAGAAGCGGGTGCGCAGCGAGGTGCGCGCCGACGCCGAAGAACTCGCGGCGCTGCGTGCCGAACTCTCGTCGCTCCGCAAGAATCTCGAGGCCCTGTTCGACGGCGCGATGCCGACCGAACGGATCGCTCTGCGGGCGGATTCGACGCGTGTGCAGGAACTCGCAGGCGGGTCGTACGGCAGCTACCAGCCTGCTGCGTCGGGCCTGTACATCCCGGGAGCAGGGCATGCCGCCGGGGCGGGGCATCAGAGCGGTTCCGCCCAGACTTCTCACCATTTCGCGAATCCGGACGACGATCCGGTCACCGCCGAGACGTCCATCGTGGAACCTGCGTACGCCGGACACACCGAACCCGAGATCGAGGTCGAACCGGAACCGGAACCGGAGCCCGAGCCGGTTGCCGAGACCCGGCCGGCACCCGAGCCTGTTGCCGAGGTCGGGCCCGAACTGGTCCCCGAGCCCGAACCGGTCCCCGAGCCCGAGCCTGTAGCGGAGTCCGAGCCCGACTCCGAGGCGGAGGCAGAGCCCGAAGCGCGGCGGGGCCGCCGACGGGCGCCCGAGGACGACGAATCGTCGGGTGCGCACTCGAACGGGCTGTCCGTCGCCGAGATCATGGCCAACATGCAGTCGGCATCCGGAACCGGCCAGAGCGCCGGAGGCAGGCGTCGCCGGGCCGAATAAGGCCGGACGCGCCCGAGGATCAACCCGCATCGTGTGAGGCATATATCACTCTGCAGGCACATGGCGGGGTGCGTTCGAGCCGGGCTATCCTCACTCGAGAACGTCTGGTACCCGCCGAGCGGGACTGGAACGAACGAGAGGACGAAGGTGACCTCTTTCGGGATCACTAATGGCCCTGCGCCTGCGAGGTTGACGGTGGGAATCGTCTCCGCCGGCCGGGTCGGTACAGCAATCGGTGCCGCGTTGGAGCGGGCAGGTCACGTCGTCGTCGCCTGCTCGGCTGTCTCCGACGCGTCACGTCACCGGGCACGGACCCGGCTTCCCGAGACCGAGATTCTGCCGGTGGCAGAGGTCGCGGCCCGCTCAGAACTGCTCGTTCTCGCCGTCCCCGACGCCGAACTGCCGTCACTGATCGCTGGGCTGGCCTCCACCAGCGCGGTGCCGAGTCGCGCGATCGTGGCTCACACCTCCGGCGCGAACGGCATCGGGATCCTCGACCCGCTCACCGAGCAGGGCGTCGTTCCGCTCGCGATTCACCCCGCGATGACGTTCACCGGGCACGACGAGGACACCGTCCGTCTCGCGTCCGCCTGTTTCGGCATCACCGCCGCCGACGACATCGGTTACGCGATCGCACAGTCGCTGGTCCTCGAGATCGGCGGCGAGCCCGTCCGGGTCCGCGAGGACATGCGGCCGCTGTACCACGCCGCTCTCGCGCACGGCAGCAACCACCTGGTGACGCTCGTCGTCGACGCCGTGGCCGCGCTGCGCGTCGCCCTCGAGGGCCAGGAATTGCTCGGCCAGGAGCTGATCGGCGACGATCCGAACGGCCTGGCCGAGCGAGTCCTCCAGCCGCTGCTCTCCGCAGCGCTCGACAACGCCCTGCGGCGTGGGCCGTCGGCACTGACCGGGCCGGTCGCGCGAGGCGATTCGGAAGCGGTTGCCACGCATCTGCGGGTACTCGAAGAGGTCGATCCGCGGATCGCGGCCGGCTACCGTGCCCTGTCTCTGAGGTCGGCGCAACGCGCCGGCGCCACACCTGAACTGCTGGAAATCCTGGAAGACCGGAGGTGAGTTCCGTGAGCGATCTGCAGGGCGGATACAAGCGCGGCGAACTGACCGTGCACCACGACCCGAACGTGCTGACCCGGGTCTCGAAGGCGCTCCGCGGTGTCGGCCGCCAGGTCGCGCTCGTGCCGACGATGGGAGCCCTCCACACGGGTCACCTGGAACTGGTGCGGCAGGCCAAGCTCACCGGCGCGGTGGTGATCGTCTCGATCTTCGTCAACCCGTTGCAGTTCGGCGCCGGCGAAGACCTCGACGCCTACCCGCGCACCCTCGACGCCGATCTCGAACTGCTGCGCGAGGCCGGAGTCGAGCTGGCGTTCGTGCCCACCGCAGCCACCATGTACCCGGCAGGACCGCGGACCACGATCCATCCCGGACCGCTGGGTGCCGAGCTGGAGGGCGCGTCCCGGCCGACACACTTCGCGGGCATGCTCACCGTCGTCGCCAAGCTGCTGCAGATCGCAGCGCCGAACGTCGCGTATTTCGGCGAGAAGGACTACCAGCAGCTGACGCTGATCCGGCAGATGGTGACCGACCTGAACTTCGACGTCCGGATCTTCGGCGTGCCCACGGTGCGTGAGCACGACGGGCTGGCACTGTCCTCGCGCAACCGCTACCTCGACGAGGCGCAGCGCAACGCGGCGACGGCACTGTCCGCGGCCCTGATCGCCGGGGCCCACGCCGCCGCCGGTGGCGCCGAGGCGATCCTGGCCACCGCGCGCGAGGTGCTGGCGTCCGTCCCGGAAGTGGAGGTCGACTACCTCGAAGTGCGGGGCGTCGATCTCGGTCCCGCCCCCGAACGAGGCGACGGCCGGCTGCTCGTCGCCGCCAAGCTCGGAACCACCCGATTGATCGACAACGTCGGTGTCGCCGTCGGCACCGGTTTCCTCGAACGCGACGCCGAACCACCGTCGGGCGCGGCCACAGACGAACTTCTTTCCCGCTAGAAGAGTAAGGACCGGAACATGTTTCGCACCATGATGAAGTCGAAGATCCACCGCGCCACCGTCACACACGCCGACCTGCACTACGTCGGCTCGGTGACGGTCGACCAGGATCTGATGGACGCCGCCGACCTCCTCGAGGGCGAGCAGGTGTGCATCGTCGACATCGACAACGGCGCGCGGCTCGAAACCTATGTGATCGCCGGCGAGCGGGGAAGTGGTGTCATCGGGATCAACGGTGCGGCAGCGCATCTGGTCAAACCCGGCGACCTCGTCATCCTCATCGCCTACGGCGTCATGAACGAGCAGGAGGTGCGCGACTACGAGCCGCGCGTCGTGTTCGTCGACGCCGCCAACTCGCCGATCGAGCTCGGTGCCGACCCGGCGCACGCGCCGGAGGGCTCCGGTCTCATCACCCCGCGCATGCTGTCGACGCTCGACGCCGAGCGCGAATCCAGTTTGGTGTAACCCATGCTCCTCACCGTCGACGTCCGGAACACGAACATCGTTCTCGGGCTGTTCACCGGTACCGGTGAACACTCGAAGTTGGTGCAGGACTGGCGGATGCGCACCGACGCGAGGATGACGGCCGACGAGCTGGCCCTCATCTTCCGGGGGCTCCTCGGCGCGCACACCGATCAGATCACCGGTGTATCCGCGCTGTCGACGGTGCCGTCGGTGCTGCGGGAGATCCGCGTGATGCTGACGCGGTACTGGGGGCACGTCCCGCACGTGCTGGTGGAACCCGGGGTGCGAACCGGTGTTCCGCTGCTCGTCGACAACCCCAAGGAGGTGGGCGCCGACCGGATCGTGAACAGTCTTGCGGCGCATCACCTCTACGACGCACCGTGCATCGTGGTCGACTTCGGGACGTCCACGTGCGTCGACGTCGTGTCCGCCAAGGGTGAGTTCCTCGGCGGCGCCATCGCGCCGGGCCTCGAGATCTCCTCGGACGCACTCGCGTCGCAGTCGGCGGCTCTGCGCAAGGTCGAACTGGTGCGTCCCCGCTCCGTCGTCGGTAAGAACACCGTCGAGTGCATGCAGTCGGGTGCGGTGTTCGGTTTCGCCGGGCTCGTCGACGGGCTGGTACGCCGCGTGCGCAAGGAACTGCCCGCCTTCTCCGGTTCCGACGTGGTGGTGATCGCGACCGGTGACCGCGCGCCGCTGATCATGCCCGAGACGGAAACCGTCGACGAGCACGAACCGGATCTCACGCTCGAAGGGCTGCGCCTGGTCTACGAGCGGAATCAGGCTCGCCGGGGGGCGCGTCGCAGCCCGCTCGAGTGACGGGTTCCCTCTTCGCGGAAGTTATGTCAGAATGGTCCCCGTGAATCTCTGCACGAGTGCTCAGGAGTGTTGTCGAGGCTGAACGCCGCCTTGACCAATTCACACTTCTGGGAGTCTCTCTCGTGCTCGCAACGTATTCTTCTGCATCTGTACCCACCCGTCTTCGCCCGGCTGACCTGCTGCGCATCACCGACCAGGGTGCTTCCGAGGTCCTCGACGGCCGCCACGACGTCCTGCTCCCGCAGAGCTGGCCCACCGACGAGCGCTGGTCGACCCGGCTCTACTCGGATGACGACGTCGACGTCTGGCTGATCAGCTGGGTTCCCGACCGGAACACCGAATTACACGACCACGCAGGCTCTTTCGGCGCGCTCACCGTTCTCAGCGGCGCGTTGTCCGAGTTCCGTTGGGCGGGTGACCGTCTGCGTCACCGCACTCTCGAGGCAGGCGATCAGGCCTCGTTCCCGCTCGGCTGGGTCCACGACGTCGTGCGGGCGCCGGACGCACCCGGGGCGGAGGTGGTGACGCCGACCCTGAGCGTGCACGCCTACTCGCCGCCGCTATCGGCCATGTCCTATTACGAGGTCACCGACCACGGCACGCTGCGCCGTACCCGGACCGAGCTCACCGATCTCCCCGAGGGTGGTTCGAAGTGAACATCGACCAGATGCTCGAAGAGGCCCGCACCCAGATCGACCGCATGTACGCATTCGAGCTGCCCGAGGCCGTGGCGCGCGGCGCGATCGTGGTGGACATCCGCCCGCAGGCGCAGCGAGCGATCGAGGGAACGCTGCCCGGTGCGCTCGCCATCGAACGCAACGTCCTCGAGTGGCGTTGCGATCCCACCAGCTCGGCGCACCTGGCGCTGGCAGTGGACCACGACGTCGAGTGGATCATCGTCTGCTCCGAGGGCTACACGTCGAGTCTCGCCGCGGCGGCGCTGCAGCAGCTGGGCCTGCACAAGGCGACCGATCTCGTCGGCGGGTACAAGGCGATCAAGGCGGCGGGACTGCTGGGCTCGCTCATCGCCACGCAGCACTGCGTGCGGGAGCTGGCCACCGTCTCGGCTCACTGACGGCGAGCCGTCTCATGACACTGACCTCTGAATAGGGGCACGGTCGGCTGTCGATTAGGCTGGTGACCCGTGAGTGAAGTAGCAGCCCAGCCAGTCGACGACACCCCCGAGCAGCTTCGGATCCGCCAGGAGAAGCGTGAGCGCATCCTCGCGGAGGGACGCGAGGCGTACCCGGTGTCGGTGGCGCGCACCCACTCGCTGGCGGAGATCCGGGCCAAGTACCCGGAACTCGAGCCCGACACGGCCACCGGTGACCAGGTCGGTGTCGTCGGCCGGGTGATCTTCGTGCGCAACACGGGCAAGTTGTGCTTCGCGACGCTGCAGGAAGGCGACGGCACCCAGCTGCAGGCGATGATCAGTCTCGCCGCTGTCGGCGAGGACGCTCTCGCGTCGTGGAAGGCCGATGTCGACCTCGGCGACTTCGTGTTCGTGCACGGTGAGGTGATCAGCTCCCGTCGCGGTGAGCTGAGCGTGATGGCCGATTCGTGGCAGATCGCGTCCAAGTCGCTCCGGCCGCTGCCCGTTGCGCACAAGGAGATGAACGAGGAGTCGCGGGTCCGGCAGCGCTACGCCGATCTGATCGTGCGCTCCGAGGCGCGGGAGAATGCGCGTAAGCGGGTGGCTGTCGTCCGTGAGCTCCGGAACGCGCTCGAGCGTCGCGGGTTCCTCGAGGTCGAGACGCCGATGCTGCAGACGGTGGCGGGCGGCGCGGCGGCCCGTCCCTTCATCACGCACTCCAATGCCCTCGATATCGATCTCTACCTCCGTATCGCGCCCGAACTGTTCCTGAAGCGGTGCGTCGTCGGCGGTATCGAGAAGGTCTTCGAGATCAACCGGAATTTCCGCAACGAGGGTGTCGACTCGACGCACTCGCCGGAATTCGCGATGCTCGAGACATACGAGGCGTACGGCACGTACGACGATTCTGCCGTCATGATCCGGGAACTCGTCCAGGAAGTGGCGCAGGCCGCTTTCGGTTCGCAGGTCGTCACTCTCGCCGACGGCACCGAATACGACTTCAGTGGTGAATGGAAGACCCTCGAGATGTACCCGTCGCTGTCGCAGGCGATCGGTGTCGAGGTCACTCCTGATTCCACCGTCGAGGAATTGCTGGCGCTCGCCGAGAAGGTGGGCCTGGAGGTCCCGAAGGACAAGGGTTACGGGCATGGGAAGCTCGTCGAGGAACTGTGGGAGCACCAGTGCGGCGACCAGTTGTTCGAGCCGACGTTCGTCCGTGATTTCCCGGTCGAGACCTCGCCGCTGACTCGTGACCACCGCAGCAAGGCCGGGGTGACGGAGAAGTGGGACCTCTACATCCGCGGGTTCGAGTTGGCCACGGGCTATTCGGAATTGGTCGATCCGGTCATCCAGCGTGAGCGGTTCGTCGATCAGGCGCGTCTCGCGTCGGCCGGCGACGACGAGGCGATGGCCCTCGACGAAGAATTCCTCGCCGCAATGGAGCAGGGAATGCCGCCGACCACCGGTACCGGAATGGGAATCGACCGTCTGCTCATGGCTTTGACGGGATTGGGAATCCGCGAAACAATCCTCTTTCCCATTGTTCGGCCTTCTACTCGCTGATTCACCAGGGTGAATTCGCGCGGATAAATTCGATCCATTCCTCGTATTCCGAATCGGAAGAACAGGGGTATGGTTACCTCCGGGTCGTAGCTCACGTTGACGATGAGACGTCGCTTCATTCGAGAGGAATTTCATCCCATGGCTAAGAAGGTCACTGTCACCCTGATCGACGATGTCGATCAAGAGGCGTCTGCCGACGAGACGGTCGAGTTCGGACTCGACGGTGTCCAGTACGAGATCGACCTTTCCTCGGAGAATGCGGCGAAATTGCGCGAGCAGCTCGACGTGTGGGTTTCCCACGCGCGCAAGGTGAGCTCGCGCAAGCGCGGCAAGGCCGTGGCGGCTCCGGCCGCCACCAAGTCTCGAGTTTCGGTCGATCGGGAACAGAGCGCCGCTATCCGGGAATGGGCGCGCAAGAACAACAAAAAGGTTTCTGCGCGCGGGCGTATCTCCGCGGAAATTATCGACGCCTACAACAAGGCGAACTGAAAGTTAGCTGGGAACAGAATTCGCTGATTCGCTACGCGACGTGACCTGGACTGTTACCGTCCCGCACTGATCCGTTAATCGGGAAGTCTGGGGGGTAGCTGTGCGGCGCTGCGTGACCGTTTCAGGGATTCTGTTCCTGGCGTTCGTGATGTGGTCCGGGGTGGCGTCCGCAGCGCCGACCTATCCGGTGCCGGATTCGTTCCTCGCCGGCGTGCCCCTCGAATTGGGAAATCCGGGCGGTTCGGCCCCGGGTTCGAACGACTGGTCCTGCCTGCCGAGTGACGCGCATCCCGAACCGGTGGTCCTCGTCCACGGCACTGGAGGCGCACGCCAGACCAACTGGGCGGTGTACGCACCACTCCTCGCGAACGAGGGCTACTGCGTGTATTCCCTCACCTACGGCAACTTCCCCGAACTGCCGTGGCCGCTCGATGCGATCGGCGGGATGACGCCCATCGACAGCGGCACCGCTCAGATCGCCACGTTCGTCGATCAGGTGCTGTCGAGCACGGGGGCCTCGAAAGTCGATCTCGTCGGACATTCCCAGGGCACCCTGCAGGCGAACAACTACGTGAAGTTCTTCGGCGGCGCAGACAAGGTCTCGAAGATCGTGTCACTGGCACCGCCGTGGCACGGTACGTACGGCAACGATCAGATCAGCGTCGGGCGGTCCATGCGGGCGCTCGGCGTCGACGACGAGGTGGCGGCAGGTTTCCCCGTCTGCGGGGCCTGCCCCGAGATGTTCCAGGGGTCCGCGTTCATCGACCGCATGCGGGCGGACGGGGTCTACGTCCCCGGCATCGAGTACACGAACATCGCCACCCGCTACGACGAACTGGTCGTCCCGTACACGAGCGGCATCGAGCCGGGCCCGAGCACCACGAACATCGTCGTCCAGGACGGTTGCGAGCAGGACTACTCCGACCACGTCGCCGTCGCCGGTTCGGCACGGGCCGCCGGATTCGTGCTCAACGCGCTCGATCCCGCCCACCCGCGCGACGTGCCGTGCCGTTTCGTCGCCCCCGTCGCGGGGTAGCCCTTTCCCGCCTCGTCGCCGGTTACCGGGGGAGTCCTGAGGAACCCGCTGGGTATCGCCGCCGACGCCGGATGGAAACGTATGGGTGGCGAACTCACAGCTCATCGACATACCCTGTCCGGACACGCAGGTCTCGCTTCCTTCGAGAAACGGGTCGCGAACTTCGCGGGCAAGAGGTTGTCGCATTTCTGCGACACCACGGTCACGACGTGCCCGCAGGGTCCCGTCCAGGAACGTCTGGATGGTGAACAACTGGAAAGAAGTGTCCATTCGAGCCAGTCCCGGCGGCTACGAAATGGTGGTCCACATCGGCATCGCGGAACCTGTTCGCTCCAGGCGTACAGCGAAGGGGAAACGATTGCCGGAGCTGGGGCGTTAAATACGGGTAAGCAGGCCTGCTCTTCCACCTAAAGGGGTGGAGGGGCAGCAGGTCGATCGGCAGCCAACTAGAGTAATAGCTGGGGTCGTGGAACCTTCGTCGGTTCGGGGCTTCTGCCCTCCGAGCAGGCGCTGGCGATCTGCTTGTAGTGCCGGAGCGAAACGCGGCGAACAGGGACGAGACACCCGGTCTCGTGACTGCACGTCGGAAAGTGTGAGGGAGAGCGATGTTCGAGAGGTTCACCGATCGCGCACGGCGCGTTGTTGTCCTGGCTCAAGAAGAAGCCAGGATGCTCAACCACAACTACATCGGTACGGAGCACATCCTGCTCGGCCTCATTCACGAGGGCGAAGGTGTCGCTGCCAAGTCGCTGGAGTCGTTGGGCATCTCCCTCGAAGGAGTGCGCAGCCAGGTCGAGGAGATCATCGGCCAGGGCCAGCAGGCCCCGTCCGGCCACATCCCCTTCACCCCGCGTGCCAAAAAAGTCCTGGAGCTCAGCCTGCGCGAGGCACTGCAGCTCGGACACAACTACATCGGCACGGAGCACATCCTGCTCGGCCTCATCCGCGAGGGTGAAGGCGTCGCAGCGCAGGTGCTGGTCAAGCTCGGTGCCGACCTCAACCGGGTGCGTCAGCAGGTCATCCAGCTGCTCTCCGGCTACCAGGGCAAGGAGCCGGCCGAGGCCGGCGGCACTCGTGGCGAGGCGGGCACCCCGTCCACGTCGCTGGTGCTCGACCAGTTCGGTCGCAACCTCACCCAGGCCGCCCTCGAAGGCAAGCTCGACCCCGTCATCGGCCGCTCGAAGGAAATCGAGCGCGTCATGCAGGTGCTGTCGCGCCGTACCAAGAACAACCCGGTGCTGATCGGCGAGCCCGGTGTCGGTAAGACCGCCGTCGTCGAGGGGCTCGCTCAGGCCATCGTCAACGGCGAGGTGCCCGAGACGCTCAAGGACAAGCAGCTGTACACGCTCGACCTCGGGTCGCTCGTGGCCGGCAGCCGTTACCGCGGTGACTTCGAAGAGCGACTGAAGAAGGTCCTCAAGGAGATCAACACCCGCGGCGACATCATTCTGTTCATCGACGAGCTGCACACCCTCGTGGGTGCAGGCGCGGCCGAGGGCGCCATCGACGCGGCCTCGATCCTCAAGCCGAAGCTCGCCCGCGGTGAGCTGCAGACCATCGGTGCCACCACCCTCGACGAGTACCGCAAGTACATCGAGAAGGACGCCGCACTGGAGCGCCGCTTCCAGCCGGTGCAGGTCGGCGAGCCGACAGTGGAACACACCATCGAGATCCTCAAGGGCCTTCGCGACCGTTACGAGGCGCACCACCGCGTGTCCATCACGGACGGTGCACTCGTCGCCGCGGCCACCCTGGCCGATCGCTACATCAACGACCGCTTCCTGCCGGACAAGGCCATCGACCTCATCGACGAGGCCGGAGCCCGGATGCGCATCCGCCGGATGACCGCACCGCCGGACCTCCGCGAGTTCGACGACAAGATCGCCGACGCCCGCCGCGAGAAGGAGTCCGCGATCGACGCGCAGGACTTCGAGAAGGCCGCGAACCTGCGCGACAAGGAGAAGACCCTCGTCGCTCAGCGTGCGGAGCGGGAGAAGCAGTGGCGTTCCGGTGACCTGGACGTCATCGCCGAGGTCGACGACGAGCAGATCGCCGAGGTCCTGGGTAACTGGACCGGCATCCCCGTGTTCAAGCTCACCGAGGAGGAGACCACGCGTCTGCTCCGCATGGAGGAGGAGCTGCACAAGCGGATCATCGGTCAGGAAGACGCGGTCAAGGCGGTCGCCAAGGCGATCCGTCGTACCCGTGCCGGCCTGAAGGACCCGAAGCGTCCGTCCGGTTCGTTCATCTTCGCCGGCCCGTCCGGTGTCGGTAAGACCGAGCTGGCCAAGTCGCTCGCCAACTTCCTGTTCGGTGAGGACGACGCACTCATCCAGATCGACATGGGCGAGTTCCACGACCGCTTCACGGCGTCGCGGCTGTTCGGTGCCCCTCCCGGCTACGTCGGCTACGAAGAGGGCGGCCAGCTCACCGAGAAGGTGCGCCGCAAGCCGTTCAGCGTGGTGCTGTTCGACGAGATCGAGAAGGCACACCAGGAGATCTACAACACGCTCCTGCAGGTGCTCGAAGACGGCCGTCTCACCGACGGTCAGGGCCGGACCGTGGACTTCAAGAACACGGTGCTCATCTTCACCTCGAACCTCGGTACCTCGGACATCTCCAAGGCTGTGGGTCTCGGCTTCACGTCCGGTAAGGGCGACGAGTCGAACTACGAGCGGATGAAGCTCAAGGTCCACGACGAGCTGAAGAAGCACTTCCGTCCCGAGTTCCTCAACCGCATCGACGACATCGTCGTGTTCCACCAGCTCACCACCGAGCAGATCGTTCAGATGGTGGACCTGATGGTGGCACGCGTCGAGGTGGCCTTGAAGAACAAGGACATGACGATGGAGGTCACCGACAAGGCCAAGTCGCTGCTGGCCAAGCGTGGCTTCGATCCGGTCCTGGGTGCGCGGCCGCTGCGTCGCACCATCCAGCGCGAGATCGAGGACCAGCTGTCGGAGAAGATCCTCTTCGGCGAGGTCGGCCCCGGTCAGATCGTGTACGTCGACGTCGAGAACTGGGACGGCGAAGGCGCGGGCGAGGACGCGAAGTTCACGTTCCGCGGCGAGACGAAGCCGGTCACGGTTCCCGACGAGGTTCCGGTCGACCTGGCCAAGTCCGGCGCAGCCGACTCGGAGTAGACAGGCAGCAATCGCACGACAACGGGCCGCCGGTGGTTTTCCACCGGCGGCCCGTTCGTGTGTGCAGGGTCAGATGCTCTTGCGTCCCGACCAGTTGGCGAGGCGCTCGGTGGGACCGGCGGTGGGGTGTGGCTCGACCACGTCCGCGAACGGCACGTGCCCGCCGCGCGTCTCCGCCGGGATCGCATGCCGTGCGACGGCGAGCATGGCCTCGGCGAGTTCCGGGCGAGTTTCGGAGGGTTGGCCGGTGGCGACGGCCAGGTCCCAGCCGTGCACGAGGGTCTCGTTGATGTAGCCCCAGATGGCGGCACGGCCGGGGACGGTGCCCCACGGCGCCGTCACCGTCGCGTCGAGCCGGCTGTCGTCGGTCCAGACGGGCCACATGCGGTCCGTGGCGGACCGGTAGGCGTCCGCGTAGCCGTCGCCGGAGATGTCGGTGACGACGAGCGGAACGGTGCTCGGGTCGCCGCCCTCACCGATCACGCGGGCACGCTCCACGGTGGCGACCAGGTGGCCGAGCAGGGTGCGGACGTCGAAGTCGGCGCACGGAGTGGATGCCGTCAGCTGGTCCTCGCGGACTTTCTCGATGAGGCCGGTCGTCCAGGTGAGGGCTTCGCGGTACAGGGGCCGGGGATCTGTCGTGTTCGTCATGAGGCAACTATCGCCGCAAAACATGACATCTCCTGTCATGTATTTCTGACAGACTTCTCCCATGCGCGCCGATCGCCTGCTCTCGCTCGTCCTCCTGCTCCGCAACCGCGGGCGCATGTCGGCGTCGGCGTTGGCCCGCGAACTCGAGGTGTCCCCGCGCACCGTGCTGCGGGACATCGACGCATTGTCCACGGCGGGGATACCGGTGTACGCCGAACGCGGCCGTGACGGCGGCTTCGAGTTGCTGCCTGGATTCACCACCGACCTCACGGGCCTGACTGTCGACGAGGCCAAGGCCCTTCTGGCGGCAGGCTCTGCGGTGACGTCGGAATCGCTGGGCATGGCACCGGCGTTCGCCTCGGCCATGCGCAAGGTGGTGGCGGCGATGCCCGACGCGCACCGGGCGGCGGCGACGAAGGTGGCGGAGCGGGTGTTCGTCACCCAGGGAACGTGGCTGACCGATCCGGAGCCGGTCGACGATCATCTCGGGCTGATCCAGCAGGCGGTGTTCGTGGGCCGGCGGCTGAGCATCCTCTACCCGTCGCGGGGCAACGATGCGGTGTGGCGCGTCATCGACCCGCAGGGCCTCATCCATGCGGCGGGACGGTGGTATCTGGTGGCGACGGACGCCGGCCGCGACCGGACGTACCGGCTCGAGCGGATCGAGGACGTCCGCGAACTCGACGAGCCGGCGCAGAGATCGGCCGACATCGACCTGGCCGCGATCTGGGAGCGTCGCCGTTCGGCGTTCCGGGCGCGCGGGACACCGGTGGTCACCGACGTTCTCGTGCGCCGTGAGCGCCGCGACGACCTGGTGGAGCGTGCCTATGCCGTCCGATCCGAGCAGTCGGTCGACGGCGACCGGGTGCGCCTGGAAGTGGTGTTCGGCGACGACTCCCACGCACGCGGGGTTCTGTGGGCGTTCGGCGAGGACGCGGAAGTGCTGGCACCGGACGCTCTGCGGGCCGCCCTGCGTTCCCGCGCGCTGCGGATGGCCACCCGGTACGAGTAGGTTCGACACGTAAACCGAAGAACCACGAGAGGATGTGGCATGCCGACACGTACCGCACGGACCGCTTGGAACGGATCGCTCGAACAGGGAAGCGGCCAGGTGGAACTCACCAGTTCCGGAGTCGCGACCTTCGACGTCTCGTTCCCCAAGCGGGCGGCCGAAGAGGCGGGTGGAACCACCAGCCCGGAGGAGCTGATCGCCGCGGCGCATTCCTCCTGCTACGCGATGCAGCTGTCCGCACTCATCGCAGAGGCAGGCGGCACCCCGCAGAGCCTCGAGGTGAAGGCGGATGTCTCACTCGGACCGGACAACCCGGGTTTCAAGCTCACCGGCATCAAGCTGACGGTCCGCGGCGAGGTGGACGGTCTCGACGCCGACGGCTTCGCGAAGGCCGCTCAGGCCGCCAAGGAGTCGTGCCCCGTCAGCAAGGCGCTCACCGGAGTCGAGATCACGCTGGACGCGGCACTCGAGTCCTGAGTCCAGTCGGCTACTGACGGTTGAACCGTGCGCGCACTTCCTCCATCTTCGCCTGGAGTTCGTCCGGGCTGATGACGCCCTTGTCCATCAACGCGTGAGCGGTGGCGACGACGGACCGGGAGCGGACGGGGAAGTCGCGGTAGACGGTTTCGCCCAGCTGGTCCTCGGTGTGGCGCCTGTCGAGATTGTCCCAGGCGCCACGCCAGGACAGGCATTCCGCGGTGGCCTGCATGCTCGATTCCCACGGGTCGGGCTTGCGGTCGAGGTCCGGTAGCGTCACGTCGTCGCGGGTCGTCTCCGGCGTCAGCGTGTTCAGGATGACGTCGTATGCCTTGTCCGTCATCATCGCGCGGTTCCTCCGTTGTCCGAGGGTGGTGTGGTCGCAGTCCAATCGACCTGCGGGACGGCGACGCCGATCATGGTGTCGCGTGTGACGATCGACGCCAGTTGTTCCTCACTCCACCCCTCGGTGCCCTCGGGGCGCATGGGCATCACCATGAACCGTGATTTCTGATTCGAATCATGCACGCGCACTTCGACATCCGACGGGAAGTGTAGACCGAACTCCGCAATCACCTCGCGGGGCCAGCGCACCAACCGGCGACGATAGTTGGGGGTGCGGTACCAGTCCGGAGACATACCGAGAACGGGCCGCGGATAGCACGAACACAACGTGCAGACGATGACGTTGTGGACCTTCGGGGTGTTCTCCAGCACGTAGAAGTAGGTGTAGTCGCTCGGCGTGCCCGATCCGGTCGGGTCGCGCCAGTCGATCCCCACTTCTTTGCAGGTTTCGGTGCCGTCGGCCAGCAGTCGCTTCTTGAACTCCGGGTCGACCCACGCTTTCGCGACCAATTTCGAACCACCCGAGGGCCCTACCGATTCGGCCCATTCGGAGAAACGGCGGTGATCCTCGCGGGAGAACAGTCCGTGTTCGATGGACAGTTCCCGAATCGCGGTCTCCAGGATCTCGAATTCGCTGACCTCCTCCGAGGCCTGGATCGGGGCGTGATCGTCGTGCGAATGCGTCATGTGTCCGCCTCTCCTGCCGGCTCGAGCCAGCGCTCGGAGCACTCGGTTTCCAACGTGTCGATCTCGAATCCGGTGTAGCGGGGCCAGAGGTCGGTCTGCCGGAAGCGGACGACGTAGAACGGCTCGGTCCGGCCGTCGTCCACGCGTCCCCACGCCTCGTCCTCGGGAATCACCCACTCCGGGCGGTGCTCGACGACGACTCCGGTGCGCCCGCGGATGAATGCCTGGGTTCGGGTGTGGAACATCGACGTCGCGTCCTTGACGGTGACCCGGTCGCCGATCTCGAATTTCGTCATGACCGGCCTCCGGTCGCGTTCCCGCCACCCGACCGGGCCCGGACCTCGTCGATCTTGGCGGAGAGTTCGTCGGGCGTGATCAGGCCCTTGTTGATGAGTGTCTTGGCGGCCACCGTGATCCACCGCGCGTAGTACGGCAACCCGAAGTACAGCGTTGCGCCCAGGTCGTTCTCGGCGCGGCGGCGCTCCTCGGAGTTCCACACACCGCGCCACCCGAGGCACTCGCACGTGACGTATGTACTCATCTCCCAGTCCTCTTCGACCTTCTCCTCGTACTTGACGGGAAGGGCGGTCTGGCCGCCGACGTCGTGGAGAACGTGTCGCAACGCGTCGAACGCGGAATTGGACAGGTAATACGGCGAATCCATCTCTGCGTGATGGACCGGGCCGTACTCCGCGACCCTGTTCGCCTGTGCTTCGAAATCTGCTGGAGAGTTCATCGCGTGCTCCGGTGGTGGTGGAACTAGTGACAGGGAACTCCCAGGAGATGGCGGCCGTCGTGCATCAATTCGTGCAGGTACATGCCACTTCGGGAGATCGCACCCTGGTCGAATCCGACCAGGTAGAGGGTGAGCAGAGCGAGCAGGACGACTCCGACGGCGATCAGCACGATTCCGAGTGACTCGACGGACTTGCTCGGTGAAGAGACGTAAACCATGGCTACTCCTGGAGGAGTTCGGGTTCCGCAACTGTCGGCCGTCGATTGTCCGGGCATCGCGACGAGCGCCCCTCACTCAGCGGCACGATCGATACGACGTTACTCTCGCCGTGTCGATCCCATCACCGTACCGTTCGGTCGAATCCGGCGTGCGGAAATGCAGCGCGGCGAACCAAGACAAACACCGTGTCGAACCCGGCGGAACAGAATGCACCGGCGATTCGTTCCACTGAACTGTGACGACACAGCAGAACACCGACGGCGACATCGAGATCGAAATCTGGTCCGACGTCGCCTGCCCCTGGTGCTACATCGGCAAGCACCGTTTCCTGGCCGCCCTCGCGGAGTTCGAGGGGCGTGACCGGGTGAACGTGGTGTGGCGGTCGTATCAGCTGTCGCCGGAGACGCCGGTGGGCGAGCGGCGCAGCGAACTCGACGCCCTGGTGGAGAGCAAGGGCATGCCTGCCGAGCAGGTCCGTCAGATGTTCGGACACGTTGCGCGCACGGCGGCCGACGAGGGGCTGAGTCTCGACTTCGACACCGTGATCGCCGCCAACACCTTCGACGCCCACCGGTTGATCCACCTGGCGGGCGACGAGCGAGATGCCGTGGTGGAGGCGCTGTTCCGCGCGCACTTCGGTGAGGGAGCCGTGATCGACGACCGCGAGGTGCTCGTCGACATCGCGTCGCGGGCCGGGCTCGACGCCGACACCGTGCGCGCCGAACTCGAGTCCGATGCCGGTGCGGACGCGGTCCGCGCCGACCTCGAGACCGCCCGTCGACTGCAGGTGTCGGCGGTGCCGTTCTTCGTCGCCAACCGCCGCGTCGCCGTGTCCGGTGCGCAGCCGAAGGACGTGTTCCTGCAGCTTCTGACGCAGGCGAGCGCGGCGCCGGTGAACTAGCGGCGCGTGACGTACCGGTTGGCGTCGGGCCGGAACATGAGTGCCACCGCCGCGATCACCGCCACGAGATGGGTGAGCCGGGCGGTCGCGATCACCGCGACGTCGAGCGTCAGACCTGCGACGGCGGACATCGGGTCGTTGCCGGCCGACAACCAGGCGAGCGGCTCCATCACGAGCGAAGCGACGCCGACGACGCCGAGACCGATCGCGAGAGTGTTCCGCGCCCACGCCCTGCCACTGCGGAATCGGGTCATGACGAACAGCACCGCGCCGTAGACGACGACGCGGACCGCGAGTTGTCCGGCGAGGCTGCCGACGTCGGGGTCCGGGCCGTCCAATGCCGTCGATGTGTGCGCGATGGCCTCGACCACGCCGGCGAACAGGGCGAGTCCGAGCAGCCAGTACGCGCGCTCGACCGTCTGCGGGACCGAGGGTGCAGTACGAGTGGTCATGTCCCCATGCTGGTATCGGCGACGTCGCGGCACATCACCCCACGGAGTGGAGTTCACCCCTACCCGGGTATCGGTGCGACGTGCTTGCCATCACCCCGGACGAGGGGCACATTGAAATGCACGTCATCGGCAGGGAGGCACTGTGCGCGAGCAGACACGACCCGGAGATGCATGGCCGGCGTTGAAGGTGGACGACTGGACGACGACGCGGGACACCCTGCACATGTGGACGCAGATAGTCGGAAAGATCCGCTTGGCCCACGCACCGTTGATCAACCACTGGTGGCAGGTCCCGCTGTACGTGAGTCCCCGCGGTCTCACGACGTCGACAGTCCCGTACGGCACCGACTGTTTCGACATCGAATTCGACTTCGCCGACCATCGACTGGTGATCCGCACGAGCACCGGCGGCACCGGGACGGTTGCCCTCGAACCGAAGTCGGTGGCCGATTTCTATGCGGAGACGATGGACACGCTGGCCGAACTGGGTGTGGCGACGACCATTCTGGCCCGGCCCAACGAGGTGGACCCCGCCGTCCCGTTCGCGGAGGACACCCAGCACTGCTCGTACGACGGTGAGTCGGTGCACCAGTTCTGGCGGCAACTCGTGCAGGCGGACCGCGTCCTGCACGAGTTCCGTTCCCATTTCATCGGGAAGGTCAGTCCCGTGCACTTCTTCTGGGGTGCGCTCGACCTGGCCTGCACCCGGTTCTCCGGGCGAACCGCACCGACTCACCCTGGGGGAGCACCGAACTGCGGAGACTGGGTGATGGTCGAGGGCTACTCGCACGAGCTGAGCAGCTGCGGTTTCTGGCCCGGCGGTGGTGTCGAAGGCGCGTTCTACGCGTACGCCTACCCGGAACCGGACGGCTTCGCCGACTACCCGGCCGGGCCCGACGGAGCGTTCTACAGCAAGGAGAACGGACAGTTCCTGCTGCCGTACGAGACCGTCCGAACCGCAGACGATCCCGATGCCGCACTGCTGAAGTTCCTGCACAGCACGTACGACGCGGCCGCCGAACGGGGTGGCTGGGACCGGGCCGCCCTGGAGGCGGACCCGGCCCGATGGGACAAATCCCGCTGACGCCCTGACAGGTGGGTCAGGCGGCGTTCGCCGACGCGGGCGTCGTGACCCGGGTGGCACGCTCCGTGAGGAACGCGAATGCCAGTCCGAGGACCAGCCACAACGTGGCCTGCGTCGCGAGGGACGACAGGCGGAACTGCCACAGAAGCACTGCGGGGAAGTCGTCGCCCACTTCGTTGACGGTGGGCAGCACGAGGTATCCGACGGTCACCACCACGAGGAAGGCGAGAACCGGCGCCGCGATCCGCACCGACAGGAACTCCTGCGCTGCGACGGCCTTCGCCGCGAAGACGGAGGCCACCACCGCGAGCAGGCCCAGCACGACTGCGGCGAGCCACAGCCAGGTGCGCTGGGTGATCGTTTCGGGGTCTCCGACAGCCGGTGGGTTGGCGGGGTACTTGAAGAACGGCACCGCCTCGATTGCCAACCAGCCCAACGTGGCCAGTGTCAGCCCGAGCAACGGCCCCGACAGCGTCGTCAGCCGACGCGCGTAATTCGCGACGACGGCGAAGATCGCTCCCAGAGCCAGGCCCGCGAGGGACGTGGCGAGGAACAGTCCGAAGCGCTGTCCGTCACGGCTGACCAGTGCTTCTTCCTCGTCGTGCGAGTGCCCGGCCGGCTCCTCTGCCTGCGTGGCGTCGTGCGAGTGGACTTCGGCTTCGGCAGCGCTGTTCGACTCTTCGATCGCGATGGCCGCATCGATGTGCGACTCACCGAGGACGAAGGCGACGCCACCGGCCAGGATGCCTGCGATCAGGCCGGCCAGCAGACCGCGGATGAGGAGTTTCGCGAAGGAATCGGTCAGTGGCATGGCAGGCCCAGGAGGTGGCGGCCGTCGTGCATCAGTTCATGCATGTACATGCCACTGCGCGAAATCGCGCCCTGGTCGAAGCCAACGAGATAGAGAGCGAGCATCGCGAACAGAACGATCGCGAAAGAGATGACGGCGAGACGGGTCGTGTCGACCGACGAGCCGGGTGCGTAGGCGAGTGCCATAGTTCCTCCTGGGATTTCGCGTCCCCTAGGTCCAGGCGATGGCCGCAGTATCTGGCTGTCGAGGTGGCTCCCGTGAAGGACTACTCCGATTTACAGTGGCGCGACCGCTCCGGGATTGCACCGGATTCCTGCCGAACCATCGCTTTGTCCTGCGAACTTTTGCACCCGGCGGGCCGTCGTGTCAATCCTCCCGCTCGGCCCTGGCTCTCAGTTCTTGTTCGCCGCCGCGACGTCGAGAACGACCTCGAACTCGAGCAGCGAAGCTCCGGACGCCACCGGCTTCTTCTGCTCACCCGCGTGTGCTTCCCGGGCCGGACCGTCGCGCCACGCCGCGAATGCCTCTTCGCTCTCCCACTGGGTGACGACGAAGTAGCGGTTCTCGCCCTTGACGGGGCGCAGAAGCTGGAATCCGAGGAAGCCGGGGGAGTTCTCCACGGCGTGCGCGCGCGCCGCGAAGCGCTTCTCGAGTTCGGGGCCCGCGCCCTCGGGGATTTCGATTGCGTTGATCTTCACCACTGCCATGCGGGCGAGATTACTCCGCTAGCGTCGGAGGGGTGGTGGGTGAGAGTGCGTTGCACGACGAGGGTGGGACGGGACAGCCGATTCTGCTGCTGCACGGGCTGATGGGCAGCGCCCGGACGTGGGGCCGGCACGTGCCGTGGTTGCGCGAGCACGGCCACGTCTTCACGTTCGACGCCGCAGGTCACGGTAGGCCCGCACCGTCGCGGTTGACGACGGAAGCGTTCGTGGAAGACCTGGCCGCCGCGGTCGCGCCCTTCACCGAGCCGTGGGTGGTGATCGGTCACTCGATGGGCGCCCTGCACGCGTGGTGCCTTGCGGCCGAACACCCAGAGAAGGTATCGGCGCTCGTGCTCGAAGACATGGCCCCCGACTTCCGGGGCCGGACCGCCGCGGACTGGGCGGCGATGATCTCGAACTGGCCGCAGCCGTTCGCGACCCGGGAAGACCTGCTCGAATTCTTCGGTCCGGTTGCCGGACAGTACTTCCTGGATTCTTTCGAGAAACGCGCCGACGGCTGGTACCTGCACGGGGACGTCGACACGTTCCGCGACATCTCCGAGGAGTGGGGCGGCAGGCACTTCTGGGACCAGTGGGCGTCGATCACGGTTCCGGCCCTGCTGATCGAGGGGGAGTTCACCATCACCCCAGACGGTCAGATGCGGACCATGGCGGAGCGGCATCCCGGCGCCGAGTACGTCCGTATCGAGCAGGCCGGGCACCTCGTCCACGACGACCAGCCGGAGCAGTACCGGAAGGTGGTCGAGGCATTCCTCGACGGGCTCGGCTGAGCCGCCCGGCGGCTAGCTTCCCTCGCCGGCCAGGGCGAAGAGGCCGTCGTCGGTCTGCTCGACGAGTCCGTCGACGAGCAGGGAGTGGAGGGCGCGGTCGCGTTGGCCCGGATCGCCCGGCCACACCTGGTCGAGCCGGACCCGTTCGACCGGGGCGGAGCTCTCACGGAGTACGGCCATGAGCTTGCCGCGCACCTGACGGTCGGTGCCTGCGAACTTCTGGACCTTCCGGCGCTCACCGGTGTGCGCCGGACGTCCGGCATCCACCCAGGCGCAGCTGGGCAGCGGGCAGCGAGCGCATTCGGGGGAGCGGGCGGTGCACACGGTGGCCCCCAGCTCCATGAGGGCCGCGGAGAACGTGGCCGCCCGTGCCCGGGTGCGGGGGAGCAGCGCGGACACGTCGGCGAGGTCACGCGTGGTCGAGGGATTTCCCGGCTCGGCGCTTCCGTGTACGGCCCTGGCGACCACCCGCCGGACGTTCGTGTCGACGACGGGGACCCGCTGTCCGTAGGCGAAGCAGGCGACGGCCCGCGCGGTGTAGGCACCGATGCCGGGCAGGCCGAGGAGAGTGTCGACGTCGCTCGGAACCACGTCGCCGTGCTCGGCGGCCAGTACTCCGGCGCACTCGTGGAGTCGCAGCGCGCGGCGCGGGTAGCCGAGCTTGCCCCACGCGCGCAGTACGTCGGCCTGACTCGACGCGGCCATGCGGGACGGGACGGGCCAGCGCTGCACCCATTCCTCCCAGATCGGGGCCACCCGGACGACGGGCGTCTGCTGCAGCATGATCTCGCTCATCAGGATGTGCCAGGCGGTGACGCCGTCGCGGCGCCACGGCAGATCCCGGGCCTGTACGTCGTACCAGTTGATCAGCGCGGAGGAGTCAACGGCCACTTCGTCCTCACAAGTCCCTTCGTTCACGGGGGAAACAGATTTTCCGCGGTCGTCACATTCCCGTCGCGACGGTGCGACACGCTCGGTGCACAATGATCCCATGCCTAATTCCAACCCCGTGTCCGCGTGGAAGGCCCTGCGTCAGGGTAACGACAGATTCGTGAGCGGCACCTCGCTCCATCCCAGCCAGGGCATCGCCGATCGCGCGAAGCTCGTCGGCGGCCAGCACCCCACGGCCGTCCTGTTCGGATGCGGAGACTCCCGCGTCGCCGCCGAGATCATCTTCGATCAGGGTCTGGGCGACATGTTCGTCGTCCGCACCGCCGGTCACGTGATCGACGACGCCGTGCTCGGGTCCATCGAGTACGCCGTCGGGGTGCTGAACGTGCCGCTCATCGTCGTGCTCGGTCACGACAGCTGCGGTGCCGTCAAGGCGACGCTCGACGCCCTCGACGACGGCAACGTGCCGCCCGGGTTCATCCGCAGCATCGTGGAACGTGTCGCGCCGTCGATCCTCATGGGACGCCGCGAGGGCCTCAGTACCGTCGACGAACTCGAGGGCCGCCACGTGGTGGAGACCGGGGCGCTGCTCATGCAGCGGTCGCGCATCATCGCGGAGAAGGTGGAGAGCGGCGCGTGCGCCATCGCGGGTGTCACGTACAAGCTGTCCGACGGCCGCACCCACCTGCAGGGCGCCGTCGGGGACATCGGTGAGCTCACGGACTGACCGCGACACGCCGCACCCGCTGAGCCGTTGCCGCGCGACGCCGAACTACCGTTGACGTCGTGCTGGAACCGAATGGACCGTTGCCCCCCGAGATTTACTGGCGCCGCAGGGCGCTGGCGATCGGCGGCGCCATCGTCGTGTTGCTGCTCGTCGTGTGGTTGATCAACTCGCTTCGTGGTGGCGGTGACTCCGAGACGGATCCGGCGGCAGCGAGTTCCTCGTTGACCACTCCTGTGTCGATTTCCCCGACAGCCTCGGGTTCGTCCACGTCCAGCGGCAGTTCGGGCGGTTCCGGTGGCGGTGGCGCCGCTGCCGCCGGCGGCGAGGCCTCCTCGGGCGCGTCCGGTTCGTCCGGGGCGTCGAGCAGCGGTGCCTCGAGTAGCGCGGCTCCCAGCGGCCAGCCGGTCGCCGCGGGACAGTGCCCGGACCAGTCGCTGGCCATCAAGGTGGCCGCCGACAAGCCGACGTACCTGGCGGGTGAGGAGCCGAGCTTCACGACGGTCGTCACCAACATCGGCACCACACCGTGCGAACGTGATCTGGGCAGCAGCCTCCAGCAGGTGCTCGTCTACACGATCGACGGTGCCGTGCGGCTGTGGTCCAACATCGACTGCTTCCCGCAGTCCGCGGCCGACGTGCGCACCCTCGCGCCCGGTGAGCAGGCTCAGTTCACCGTGAAGTGGTCGGCCAAGACCTCCGCCCCCGACTGCCTGACGCAACCGGAACCCCAGCGTGATCCGGTGGGGCCCGGTGCGTACACCGTGGTCGGCCAACTCGGTCAGCTCCGCAGCGCGCCGGAGCCGTTCAACCTCAGCTGATCCTCGGTGCGGGGTCGATGCGTGAGCGTCGATCGAATTCCTTGTCGAGGTCGGTGTGCTCGGGGTCGGCGAGCAGCGCCGCGAGAAGGATGCGGGCCTGACCTGCTCTGAGGTCGGTGGAAAACAGTGCACCCGCCGAGACGAGGTCGTGCCCGCCGCCTCCACCGCCGTAGGTGGCGGAGGTCGGGCCCTGCGGCACCCGGGTGGTGACCACGACCGGGATCCTGGCGGAGGCGCAGTCCCGGACCGCCTCGACGATCGCCGGGTTCGCGTTCCCGGATCCGAGCCCGTCGAGCACCAGTCCTTGGGCCCCGGCGGCCCGGCACGCGTCGATCTGGACGCGGTCGGCCCCGGGATAGGCGGCGACGATGTCGACGCGGGTTCCGGAGATCGGATGCCACGGCAGCGGATCGAGACTTCGCCGCGGGGTGACACCGGCAGGGTGGACGGATCGGAACGCGTCGAGTGACGTCGTGTCGACCTTCCGCGTTCCCGACGCCCGGTGCAGGGCGCCTCCGAACGCGATGAGGACACCCGCGCCGCGCAGAGCGGGATCCGATCCCGCGGCCACCGCGTCGGCCAGATTGGCCTGGGCATCGGATTCCGGGTGGTCGAACGTGCGCTGCGCACCCGTGAACACCACCGGCCGCGGGTCGGCGTGGTGGAGATCGACCAGGTACGCGGTCTCCTCCATGGTGTCGGTTCCGTGGAGCACGACCACCGCGTCGAGTTCGGGGTCGCGCAGTTCCGCGGTGACGGCGTCGCGGACCCGGTCCATGTCGGCGAACGTCATGCTCGAACTGTCCTTCGACATCACGTCGACGACACGGAGTTCCGTCCCGGTCCACGCACTGCCCAGCAGGTCCGGGCCTGCGACCACCGGTCTGCTGACACCCTGCCCGTCCCGCCTGCTGGCGATGGTGCCTCCGGTGGTGACGACGGCGACTTTCGGCACTGTTGTCCTTTCTGCTAAACGGTCGGGCGGTCCGAGGCCAGGGTGCGGATGCGGTTCCGCGCGCCGAACCAGCCGATCACCAACAGCGGGGCGATGATCGCGATGGACCCGACGGTCCAGGTTCCGACGGGGTGATCGAACGCCATCAGTATGACGACGCACGCGAGGAACGCCAGGGTCAGGAGACCGGTGTAGGGGGCGCCGAACATCCGGAAACCGGGCCGGGCAAGTTTCCCTTCCTTGGCGAATTTCCACAGTTTCAGCTGGCACAGCACGATTACGGCCCAGGCGCTGATGATCCCGAGCGCAGCGAGGTTCAGGACGATCTCGAACGCCTGCGCGGGAACGACGGCGTTGAGTCCGACGCCGAGCAGGATGACGAATCCGGTGAGGGCGATGCCGCCGTAGGGCACCCCGGCCTTGTTCATCCGGGCGGCGAACGAGGGCGCCGATCCGGCCATGGCCATCGAGTGCAGTATTCGGCCGGTGGAGTACAGGCCGGCGTTGAGCGAGGACAGCGCGGCCGTGAGCACCACGAGGTTCATGATCGCGTCGGCGCCCTGCACATCGATGGAGCCGAAGAACGTGACGAACGGGCTCTCGCCGGCGTGGTACTCGGTAAAGGGGAGCAGCAGCGACAGCAGCAGGACGGAGCCGACGTAGAATACGAGGATCCGGATGATGACCGTGTTGATCGCCTTGGGGATGACCTTCTGCGGGTTCTTCGTCTCGCCCGCAGTGGTTCCCACGAGTTCGATCGAAGCGTAGGCGAAGACGACGCCCTGGATCACCACGACGGCGGGCAGGATTCCGTTGGGGAAGAGTCCGCCGTTGTCGGTGATCATGCTGAAGCCCGACGAATGTCCTTCGATCGGCGTTCCGAACAGCACGAAGTAGATGCCGAAGCCGAGGAACGCGGCGAGGGCGACGACCTTGATGAGGGCGAACCAGAACTCCAGTTCACCGAACACCTTGACGGAGACGAGATTCAGCCCGAGGACCAGTACGACCGCGGCGAGGGCGAAGACCCATTGGTCGACGTTTCCGAGCGGTGCCCAGTACTTCTTGAAGAAGTTCATGTACAGCGCGACGGCGGTGACGTCGACGACGGCTGTCATCGCCCAGTTCATCCAGTACAGCCAGCCCGCGGCGAAGGCCATCTTCTCGCCGAAGAATTCCCGCGAGTACGACACGAACGACCCGGAGGTGGGTCGGTGCATCACGAGTTCGCCCAGGGCTCGCAGGATCAGGAAGGCGAAGAACCCGCAGAGGGCGTAGACGAGGACGAGTGCGGGGCCGGCCTGCTGGAGGCGTCCGCCCGCGCCCATGAACAGGCCGGTGCCGATCGCTCCGCCGATCGCGATCATCTGGATCTGTCTCGGGCCGAGCGCTTTCCGGTAGCCGAGGTCTTCCTCGACGAAGATGTCTGCGCCGGAGGTGTCGTCCTTCTCGATCGTCACGAGACCACCTCCGCGGCAGCGGCGACGGGTGTCTGCCGTGGCGAACCGGACGCTCTCAAGTTGGCGAGATGCTCTGGGCTGAGGAGGCGGTCGAGTTCTTCACGGTCGAGCAGACCGGCCTCGATCACGAGGTCGGCGACCCGGCGGCCGGAGACCAGCGCTTCCTGTGCGATCCGGGTCGAGGCGGTGTAGCCGATGTACGGATTGAGCGCGGTGACGAGTCCGATGGAGTCCTCGACCCGGGCACGCAGCAGATCGGTGTTGGCCGTGATGCCGAGGACACAGCGGTCGGCCAGGATCCGGCAGGCGGCGCCGAGGTGGCGCATCCCCTCGGACAGGGAGTGCACGATGATGGGTTCGAACGCATTGAGCTGGAGCTGCCCGGATTCGGCGGCCATCGTGATGGTGACGTCGTTGCCGATGACCTCGTAGGCCACCTGGTTGAGGACTTCGGGGATCACCGGATTGACCTTGCCGGGCATGATCGACGAACCGGCCTGTACCGGTGGGAGATTGATCTCGTTCAGGCCCGCGCGCGGCCCCGACGACAGCAGGCGGAGGTCGTTGCACACCTTGGACAACTTGACCGCGATCCGCTTGAGCACGCCCGAGAGGTGGACGAACTGACCGACGTCCTGGGTTGCCTCGACCAGGTCGGTGGCCAGGACGAGGGGGAATCCGGTGAGTTCCCGCAGCGTGTCGCACGCTGCCTCGGCGTAGCCCGCGGGGGCGTTCAGGCCCGTGCCGATCGCGGTGGCGCCGAGGTTGATCTCGTGGACGAGGAGAGCGGCCTCGTCGAGGCGGGTGCGGTCCTCGTCGATCATCACCGAGTACGTGGCGAATTCCTGGCCGAGCGTCATCGGCACCGCGTCCTGGAGTTGGGTGCGCCCCATCTTCACGGTGTCGGCGAACTCGACCGCCTTGGTCGCGAAGGCCTCCTGCAGGACGCGCATCGCATCCAGCAGGTCGTCGATCGCGAAGATCGTCGCGATGTTGACCGCGGTGGGGTAGACGTCGTTGGTCGACTGGCTGAGGTTCACGTGCTCGTTGGGATGGAGCTCCGCGTACTCCCCGCGCCCGTGGCCGAGGATCTCGAGTGCCCGGTTGGCGATCACCTCGTTGGCGTTCATGTTGGTCGACGTCCCGGCGCCGCCCTGGATGACGTCGACGACGAACTGCTCGTGCCAGCGGCCGTCGACGATCTCCCGGCACGCCTCCCCGATGGCGTCGGCCCGGCGGTGGTCGAGGATCCCGAGTTTCTCGTTGGCGCTCGCCGCGGCCCATTTGACGTAGGCGAGCCCGCGAATCAGATAGGGGTTGGTGGAGATCGGCCGGCCGGTGATGGGGAAGTTCTCCACGGCCCGCAGCGTGTGGATTCCCCAGTAGGAATCCGCAGGCACTTGGCGGTCGCCGAGCAGATCGTGTTCTGTTCGCGTTTCGAGCACTTGATCATTCCTCACGGGGATTCGCGCGAGCCGTTGCTCTGCACGGATGCGGCGGATGGAGTCTGCTTCTCGAAGAGGGTAGATTTCTCGGTCGAGCCACCCGGCTATCCACCTGCCAGGCTGTCAGACAGGTGCAATTGTTACCGCGCTCACTCGCAGGCGTCAACCCCCGGCGGTGCCTCGGATTGACGTTGCCGCCGGCGCGTGAGCAGAATATCCACATGAACCTGTCAGACAGCTGGGCAGCCAGGCGCCCCGTCACGGCGCGGGTCAGTGCCGCGGAGGCGGTCCTCGCGGACCTTCGCGACGCGATCACGTCGGGTGAACTGACGGTCGGCGAACGACTTCCCTCCGAAGCGTCCCTCGCCGCGCGGCACGGGGTCAGCAGGTCGGTGATCCGGGAGGCCCTGCGGTCCTGCCATGCGCTCGGACTCACGGAGACGAAGTCGGGCCTCGGAACGTTCGTCGTCAGCGATTCGATCGCCCGCGACCTCGACTTCGGGAACTATGCGGCCAACGAACTCGTCGAGGCGCGTCCGCACGTGGAGATACCCGCCGCCGGATGGGCGGCGCAGCGGCACACCGTCGAGGACCTGGCCGCCCTGCGCGGCCTCGTGGACCAGATGCGGGACGAGGACGATCCCCTCGTGTGGGTGTCCCTGGATGCGCAGTTCCACGCGTTCATCGCCAGGACGAGCCGGAACCGCGTGTTCGAATCCGTGATCGTCGACATCCGCGAGGCACTCACCCGGCAGTCCGAAACGCTGAATCTCGTTGCGGGGCGGCAGCAGAAGTCGAACGACGAGCACGACCGGATCGTGGAGGGCATCGCCTCCGGAAGTTACGACAAGGCCGCCCGCGCCATGGCCGAACACCTGGATGCCGTCCGGGTCGCACTGGAATCCGTGGTCGGAGATGCCGGCCCGGACCGCCGACGGTAACGGCGGGAACTAGCCCTAGTCGTACGGGCCCGAGATCGACGTCTCGGCGAGCCGGGACAGGCCCTCACGGATGTGCCGGGCCCACAGCCCACCGATCCCCTCCACCGACTGCAGGTCGGCGGCTGTCGCGGCCAGCAGTGACTGCAGCGTCCCGAACGAGCCGACGAGCCGGTGAATCTGGTTGAACTGCAGTCGGGGAACGCGGGTGAGGACGCGGTAGCCGCGAGGGCTCATCGGGGCCTCGAGCGCTTCGATGGTGCCCGGGTAGCCGAACGCGCGGGCCAACGTCGTGAGGTCGAGAAGGTCTGCGTCCGTGATCCTGTCGAGCGCGGAGAGGGACTTCTCGACGTCGTCGGCGGGCGCCGGGCCGGTGCCGGCCAGATAGTCGCGCACGATGAGTTCTCGCGCCACGTCGTTGTCGCCGACGAGTTCCTCGAGTTGCAGTGCGAGCTGACGCCCGTCCGTGCCGAGCTCGAGCACGTCCTGCTCGATCTCGACGGACACGCGGCGCACCATCTCCAACCGCTGTACCACGGTCAGGGCGTCGCGGAGCGTGACGAAATCCTCGATCTCGACCACCGACAGCTGGCGGGTCACCTCGTCGAGCCGCGCCTTGTACCGCTCGAGGGTGGCCACCGCCTGATTGGCACGCGACAGGATCGTGGCGGACCCGTCGATGACGTGCCGGATGCCGCCGACGTACACGCTGACGATGCTCATCGACTGGCTGACCGACACCACGGGGTACCCGGTCTGCATGGCCGTCCGCTCGGCGGCACGGTGACGCGTGCCGGACTCGACGGTCGGGATCTTGTGGTCGGGGACCAGCTGGACGTTGGCGCGCACGATGCGGGACCCGTCGGTGGACAGAACCACGGCGCCGTCCATCTTCGACAGCTCACGCAGGCGGGTCGGCGCGAACTCCACGTCGAGCTCGAAGCCGCCGTCGCAGATCTCTTCCATCTGCTCGTCGTAGCCGAGGACGATCAGGGCGCCCGTGCGACCGCGCAGAATGCGTTCCAGGCCGTCGCGAAGTGCTGTTCCGGGAGCCAGCCGGGCTATCGTTTCGCGCAGCGCAGACGACGACTCGGCATCGTTCATCGCGCAATACTCCCGCTGAGGTAGACGTCACTTGTCGGGGACCGTCGCGGAAACACGTCCGGACCCGCGTTTAGATTACCTATCCATGAGTAGTACCTGGACTTTGCCCGACGACCTGACCCTGCCCGCACCGGTCGGCAGTTTCCCCGCCGCAGGTCAGCCCGTGCCGCAGCACTGGTCACGGTGCTTCGGGTGCGGCGACCAGTCTCCTGCCGGGATGTCGATGAGCTTCACGGCCGGGGAGGGGCTCGACGTGTGGGGCCGGCTCGAGGTGGCCCCTCGCTACCAGGGCGGTCCGGGAGTGATCCACGGCGGCATCCTCTCGACCGCGTTCGACGAGGCGCTGGGCATGGTGTGCCGATCGATCGTCGACGGACCGGTGGTCACGGGTCATCTGGAGATCGACTTCGCCAAGCCCATCCCGCTGGGTTCCGTCCTCGAATTCCACGCGCGCATCGACGGATCGATCCGCCGCAAGGTGTACGCGAGCGCCGAGGCGCGCATCGTCGAGGGGCCGACTGCCGATCCCGACGTGGTCGTGGCGACGTCGCGGGGGCTGTTCCTCACCGTGACGGCCGAGCACTTCGAGAAGACCAAGGACTTCGTCGACGGTGTGCCGGAGCGCCCGTTCGGCACGTCGTCGATCTGAGCGTCACCGCGATCCGAGCGTCACCGCAGTGACGCGATGGCTGCCCCCAGGTTCCCGACCTCGGTGACCTTCATGCCCTTCGGAGCCGCCCCGGAGTCGAGGGGAACGATCGCGCGGGTGAATCCGAGGCGGTAGGCCTCGGCGAGCCTGCGCCCGACGCCGGGTACCCGGCGAACCTCACCGGCCAGTCCCACTTCGCCGAGGATCACCAGTCCGTCCGGAACGGGCTTGTCCCTGACCGCGGACGCGACGGCGAGGGCCAACGCGAGATCGGCGGAGGGCTCGGTCATCCGCATTCCGCCGACGGTGGCCGCGTAGACGTCGTTCTTCGCGATCGGCACCCCGCACCGGCGGTCGAGCACGGCCAGCACCATGGCCACGCGGGCGCTGTCGAGCCCGCTCACGGCACGCCGGGGTGCCGGCATGGATGTGGCGGCCACGAGAGCCTGCACCTCACCGAGGAGGGGCCGTTTGCCGTCCATCATGACGGTGACTGCGGTTCCGGGAACGGCCTCGGCACGGTGATGGAGGAACAGTCCGGACGGGTCGCTGATGCCGGCGATGCCGTCTTCCCGCAGTTCGAAGCAACCGACCTCGTCGGCGGCGCCGAAACGGTTCTTGACGCCGCGCACCATCCGCAGCGTGGAGTGTTTGTCGCCCTCGAAGTGCAGCACCACGTCGACGAGATGCTCGAGCGACCGCGGTCCGGCGACCGCACCGTCCTTGGTGACGTGGCCGATGAGGAGCACCGGCACGCCGCTGGCCTTCGCGAGGGAGGTGAGGGCGCTGGTGACGGCCTTCACCTGGGTGACTCCGCCGACCACGCCGTCGACGTCCGCGGCCAGCATGGTCTGCACGGAGTCGACGATCAGCAGGGTGGGGCGCACCTGCTCCACGTGACCGAGGATGGTCGCGAGGTCGGATTCGGCGGCGAGATAGACCCGCTCGTGGACGGCACCCGTGCGGTCGGCACGCAGCCGCACCTGTCCGGCGGATTCCTCACCGGTGACGTAGAGGGAGCGGTCGTCCGGGCCGCGGCGGGCCCACTGGTGGACCACCTCGAGGAGCAGGGTCGACTTGCCGACGCCGGGTTCGCCGGCGAGGAGAACGACGGAACCGGGTACCACGCCGCCGCCGAGCACACGGTCGAGTTCGTCGATGCCCGTGGGCTTGGCGCGGGTGGACGTGCTGTCGATCCGCGTGATCGGAGTGGCCGGGGTGGACGGAAGTACCGCTCCGGCCCCGGCTTTCGCGAGCGAGGCACCGGGGCGGCTGGCGACGGACGCGACGATCGGGGCCTCGTCCATCGATCCCCAGCTACCGCACTCGGGACACCGGCCGACCCATTTGGGAACGGTGCACTGGCACGACGAGCAGCGGAAGCTGGTTTTGAGTTTGGCCACCGGGCCAGCCTAGGTATCGGGTCCGACAGCGGACCCGGTCCGGCTGTTAGTGTCCGCCGCCCTCGGCTTCGGATCCGGGGGACGTGTCGGAGACGTGGCGCTCGGTCTCGTGGCCCGCGTCGACGGGAACGGACACGGTGACGTCTCCGGCCTTCTCGAACGCGAACGTGACGGGGACGGTGAGGCCCGGGCGGACGCCTTCCTTCAGGCCGTCCAGGGTGACGAGGACGACGTCGATCGGTGCGTCGGCACCTTCGTCCGTCTGGCCGGCGGCGTCGGCGCTCGCTTCGGCGTCCTCGCCCGGCTGGCCGGCGACGAGCGCGGTCTGCGGCGCGATCTCGAGGCCGCCCGCCTTGTCGCCGAGGGTGACGGACTGCGCGAAGTCGGTGCTGATCCGGGTCAGCTTGTCCGGGGTGTCCTCGTTGTTGTTGATCGCGATGAACGAGAGGACGGCGTTGCCGCCCGGCTCGAGGCTGTACTCGGCGGAGTTGGGGTAGACCACGTGCACGTTCCGCAGGGCGATCGACCCGACGTCCGCGCTGTTGCCGTTGACCGCGGCGACCTGACTCGACGTCTGAGTGATCTGGCCCGCGCTGCAGGCGGACAGCACGAGTGCTGCGCCGGCAGCGAGAGCGACGGCGGTAGCGACTCGGCGAGTCGACTTGTCGAGAGCAGTCACGAGTTGTCCTCCGGTGTCAGGTTCGCACTTCAACTAGGCAGAGTAGTAGTTCGTCCGCGTGGCCTGCTCGCTGGGTACTCACAATGGTTGTCTGCGTGCGGTTTCGGCGCTGGAGAACCGCCCGATCGGGGTGTCCGGAATGCACGTATCGGGGACCCTGTCAACCCCTACGGTCAGGCCATGATGCCCCTGACCTGCACCGTTGATGAGACCAGGTTCCGGACACGTGTTAAACTCGAATGATCGAAAGGGGCACGGGACAGATGATTTTTAAGGTCGGAGACACCGTCGTATACCCCCATCACGGTGCGGCGCTGATCGAAGCAATTGAAACCCGCACCATCAAGGGTGAGCAGAAGGAATATCTCGTTCTCAAGGTTGCTCAGGGCGATCTCACCGTACGGGTTCCCGCAGACAACGCAGAGTACGTGGGCGTACGCGACGTCGTCGGCCAGGAAGGTCTCGACAAGGTCTTCCAGGTACTGCGGGCACCGCACACCGAAGAACCCACCAACTGGTCGCGCCGCTACAAGGCGAATCTCGAAAAGCTCGCGTCGGGTGACGTCAACAAGGTCGCGGAGGTCGTTCGGGACCTGTGGCGTCGTGAGCAGGATCGCGGCCTGTCCGCAGGAGAGAAGCGCATGCTCGCGAAGGCGCGGCAGATTCTTGTCGGCGAACTCGCACTGGCCGAAGGCACCGACAGCGACAAGGCCGAGACCATCCTCGACGAGGTCCTCGCGGCCGCGTCCTAGACAGTCGCGATACCCACAGTGGCCGAGGGAAATGGTCCTGTAGTCGCACTGGTTCCCGCCGCAGGTCAGGGAGTGCGTTTGGGCGAGAACAAGCCCAAGGCATTCGTTGATCTGGGTGGGACGACCATGCTTACACGCGCGGTCGACGGGCTCCTGCAGTCGGGGGCTGTCGACCGCGTCGTCGTGATCGTTCCGGAGGAGCTCGTCGAGTCGACGCGAAACCTCCTCCCCGGTGAAGTCACCGTCGTCGCCGGCGGAAGCGAGCGGACCGATTCGGTTCGCGCCGGACTCGCCGTCGCGGACGACGCCGAATACGTGCTCGTGCACGACGCCGCCCGAGCGCTCACACCACCGTCGCTCATCGCGCGGGTGGTCGCGGAGCTGCGGTGCGGCCGCAGCGCGGTCATCCCCGTCCTCCCGGTGGCGGACACCATCAAGACCGTCGACGTTCTCGGCGCGGTCACCGGCACCCCCGAACGGTCCGAACTGCGGGCCGTACAGACGCCGCAGGGTTTCACCGCGGAACTGCTCCGGCGCGCCTACGACGCCGCCGACGGCATCGCCACGGACGACGCCGGCCTGGTGGAGCGCCTCGGGGAACGGGTCCGCAGCATCGTCGGAGAACCCACAGCATTCAAGATCACCACGCCGCTGGACCTCGTGCTGGCCCGCGCGCTGGTGGAAGAGGGAGCGCACTAGTGCGAGTCGGAATCGGGACGGACGTCCACCCGATCGAGCAGGGACGGCCGTGCTGGATGGCCGGCCTGCTCTTCGAGGACGAGAACGGCTGCGCGGGTCATTCCGACGGCGACGTGGCCGTTCACGCACTCTGCGACGCCCTGCTCTCCGCCGCCGGACTCGGCGATCTCGGCTCCGTCTTCGGAACCGGCAGACCCGAATGGTCCGGGGTGAGCGGTGCCGCGATGCTCGCCGAGGTACGCCGCCTCCTCGAAGAGGACGACTTCGGTGTCGCCAACGCCGCGGTCCAGGTGATCGGGAACCGGCCGAAGATCGGCCCGCGCCGAAACGAGGCGCAGAAGGTGCTGAGCGACATTCTGGGCGCGCCGGTTTCGGTGTCCGCGACCACCACGGACGGGCTCGGCCTCACCGGGCGCGGCGAGGGGATCGCCGCCATGGCCACCGCGTTGGTCATTCCCGATCGAAGCGCCAGGTAGGATCGCTGGTCGTGACCCTGCGCCTATTCGACACCGAGACGCGGGCCATGCGTGACTTCGTTCCGCTGGCCCCTGGACACGCATCGGTGTACCTGTGTGGCGCCACGGTGCAGGGCGACCCCCATATCGGCCACGTACGCAGCGGCGTCGCATTCGACGTGCTGCGACGCTGGCTGCTCGCCCACGACTACGACGTGGCATTCGTCCGCAACGTCACGGACATCGAAGACAAGATCCTGAACAAGGCCGCGGAGGCGGGCAGGCCGTGGTGGGAGTGGGCCGCCACGTTCGAGCGGTCCTTCACGTGGGCCTATCAGCAGCTGGGTGTGCTGCCGCCGTCCGTCGAGCCGCGAGCCACCGGCCACATCACGCAGATGGTCGAGATGATGCAGCGCCTCATCGACAACGGCCACGCGTACGCGGCGGGCGGGGACGTCTACTTCGACGTCCGCAGCTACCCGCGGTACGGCAGCCTGTCCGGGCACAAGCTCGACGACGTGCACCAGGGCGAGAGCGCCGGCGAATGCAAGCGCGATCCCCGCGACTTCACGCTGTGGAAGGCGGAGAAGCCGGGCGAGCCGTCGTGGCCGACGCCGTGGGGCCGGGGCCGGCCGGGCTGGCACCTCGAGTGCTCCGCGATGGCCGAGTTCTATCTCGGGGCGGCGTTCGACATCCACTGCGGTGGCCTGGACCTGGTGTTCCCGCACCACGAGAACGAGATCGCGCAGGCCAAGTGCTCCGGCGACGACTTTGCGCAGTACTGGCTGCACAACGGGTGGGTCACCATGGGTGGCGAGAAGATGTCGAAGTCGCTCGGCAACGTTCTCTCGGTGCCGAACGTGTTGAAAAAGGTTCGGCCGCAAGAGCTTCGCTACTACCTGGGCAGTGCCCACTACCGGTCGATGCTCGAGTACTCCGACACTGCGCTCGACGAGGGGGCCGCGGCGTTCCGCCGGATCGAGTCGTTCGTCATGCGCACGCAGGAGCGTGCCGGTGAGGTGCCGGTCGGTCGGTGGACCGAGGCGTTCGCTCGCGCGCTCGACGACGATCTCGCCGTCCCCGCCGCGCTCGCCGAGGTGCACGGCAAGGTCCGCGAGGGCAACATCGCCCTCGACGGCGGAGATCTCGAGGGTGCGCGCGGGATCGCGTCGCAGGTCCGGGCCATGCTCGGAATCCTCGGCGTCGACCCGCTGGACGAGCACTGGACTCAGGAGACCGCGGATGCGTCCGCGGCAACCGATGCCCTGGACGTTCTGGTCCGGGCCGAACTCGAGCGCAGGCAGAGTGCCCGCGCCGAGAAGAACTGGGCTGTGGCCGACGAGGTGCGTGACCGTCTCATCCGGGCGGGCATCGAGGTCACCGATACCCCCAACGGGCCCGAGTGGTCTCTCAAGGCAGGACAGTAGTAATGGCTGGAAATTCGAGTAGGCGCGGAGCCATCCGCAAGGCCGGTACCAAGAAGGGGCAGGTCGCCGGTTCCGGTGGCCAGCGCCGCAAGGGACTGGAAGGCCGCGGCGCCACCCCGCCCGCGGAAGCCCGCACCAAGCACCCCGCCGCCAAGCGCGCCGCCCGCGCGTCCAGGGAAGCCGACAAGCAGCCCGGCCGCGGTCGTCAGACCGCCGGACGCAAGGTGCTCGACGGCCCCGAGAATGTGCTCGGTCGCAACCCCGTCGTCGAGTGTCTGCGCGCCGGCGTCCCCGCGACCGCGCTGTACGTGGCGGTCGGGACCGAGAGCGACGATCGCCTCAAGGAATCCGTTCAGCGGGCGGCCGACGCGGGCATCTCCATTCTCGAGGTTCCCCGGACCGATCTCGACCGGCTCAGCGCCAACGGCATGCACCAGGGCATCGCGTTGCAGGTGCCGCCGTACCGCTACGCGCACCCCGACGACCTGATCGCGGAAGCCCGCAAGCATCAGGAGGCGCCGCTGCTCGTGGCTCTCGACAACATCACCGATCCCCGCAACCTCGGTGCCGTCGTGCGTTCGGTGGCCGCGTTCGGTGGTCACGGTGTGGTGATCCCGGAGCGCCGCAGTGCGTCGGTCACCGCGGTCGCGTGGCGGACGAGCGCCGGCGCGGCAGCCCGCCTGCCGATCGCTCGCGCCACCAATCTCACTCGCACGCTGAAGGATTGGGCGTCCAAGGGCGTCCAGGTGGTCGGTCTCGATGCGGGTGGCGACACCACCCTCGACGAGTTCGACGGCAGCGGCCCCGTGGTGGTCGTGGTCGGCTCGGAGGGCAAGGGCCTGTCGCGCCTGGTCCGCGAGAACTGCGACGCCATCCTCAGCATCCCGATGGCGGGCCCCGTCGAATCGCTCAACGCGTCCGTCGCCGCGGGTGTCGTGCTCGCCGACATCGCCCGTCGTCGCCGCGGCTAGGCCTCCCGGACCCAGCGAACAGCAGGTCGTCGTCGGGCAAGCCCGCACGGTCGGTAGCGGGCTGAGGGCGCCGCTGTCAACACTGTCGGCACCTACCGTAGACCTACAGTGTTGACAGGCTGCTACCAGCGGCGTTCACTGAGGTCATCAGTGACGGTGAGGTTGGAGGCCGGTCATGGCAATCACCGATATCAAGGAATACGCGCACCTCACCCAGCAGGATGTCGAGGCGCTCGGATTCGAACTCGACGCACTACGCCGCGACGTCGCGGAGTCCCTCGGGTCGAAGGACGCGACGTACATCCGCCGCACCATCGCGTTCCAGCGAGTGCTCGACGGACTCGCCCGACTGATGATCCACGGCAGCCGGTCGTCCACGGGCGTGGTCCTCGGGACGACGGCACTGGGTGTGGCCAAGAGCGTCGAGAACATGGAGATCGGCCACAACGTCTCGCACGGGCAGTGGGACTGGATGAACGATCCCGAGATCCACTCGAGCACCTGGGAGTGGGATCAGGTGGGGCCGTCGTCGCAGTGGAAGTATGCGCACAACTTCCGTCACCACAAGTACACCAACGTGCTCGGAATGGACGAGGACGTCGGGTTCGGCGTCATGCGCGTCACTCGCGATCAGGAATGGCGTCCGATCCACCTGGTGCAGCCGATTCAGAACCTTCTGCTCGCGGCGTCGTTCGAATGGGGCATCGCGCTCCACGACCTGCTTCCGCCCAGTGCCGAAGACAAGGCGAGTCGGCGTCTGCGTCCACCGGTGCGAGATCTGCTCGGCAAGATCGCGCGGCAGATGGGCAAGGACTACGTGCTGTTCCCGGTTCTCAGCGGACGGCGGTGGCGACGAACGCTGAAGGCGAATCTCGTTGCCAACCTGCTGCGGAACGTATGGTCGTACGTCGTGATCTTCTGCGGGCACTTCCCCGACGGAGCCGAGAAGTTCACGCTCGCGGAACTCGAGGACGAAAGCCGGGCCGAGTGGTATCTCCGACAGATGCTCGGCACCGCGAACTTCCGGGCAGGCGCCGTCATGGCCTTCATGAGCGGCAACCTGTGCTATCAGATCGAGCACCATCTCTTCCCCGACATTCCCAGCAATCGGTACGCCGAGATCTCGACCGCGGTGCGCGGCCTGTGCGAGAAGTACGACCTGCCGTACACCACCGGTTCGCTTGCGCGGCAGTACCTTCTGACGCTGCGCACCATTCACAAACTGGCGCTGCCCAACCGATTCCTCCGGGCGACGTCGGACGACGCGCCGGAGACGGCCTCGGAAGCGAAGTTCCGTGGGCGGTCGGCGCTCGGAGCCGATCCCGTGACCGGACGGCTTCGCGGGCTCCGGACCGCGCTGGCAGCGAGGTAGGCCGTCACCGCGGAATGGTCGACGCCACCATGCGGTGGAAGCGGACCCGGTGCCCGGGTCGCAATTGTGCGGCCACCGCAAGATCGGCCTCGGCGACCACGGCGATCACCGGATAGCCGCCGGTCACCGGATGATCGGCGAGGAACAGGATGGGCTGACCGTTGGGCGGCACCTGCAGCGCCCCCGCGACCATGGCCTCGCTCGGCATCTCCTCCGTCACGGCGCGGTGCAACGGTCCCGGACCCTCGAGCCGCGCCCCGACGCGATTGGTGTCGGAGCTGACCGTCCACGTCTCGCGGAGAAGGGCCTCGACGGACGCAGGGGTGAACCAGTCGTCCCGTGGCCCGAGCCGGACGCGCATCATCAGCGGATCCTCGGGGGCGGCCGGTGGGGGGATGATCTCGTCCGCAGGCCAGTCGCCGGAATCCGCACCGACCAGCAGCCGATCACCCTCGGCGACGGGATCGGGGCCGATCCCCGACAGAGTGTCGGTGGACCGGCTCCCCATCACCGCGGGCACGTCGAAACCTCCGCGCACCGCAACATAGCTGCGAAGCCCGTCCGGCGCGAACGCGATCTCCAGCAGGTCGCCGGTGTTCAGGTGCAGCATCGTGTAGTCGGGCCGGGGTTCGGAATTGACGGTGACGGGATTGCGGGCGCCCGTGACGGCGACGGAGACGGTCCCGGCCGCACGCACCGCGAGCCCACCGAGCGTGACCTCCAGCGTGGCTGCGTCGGAATGGTTGCCCACCAACCGGTTTGCGCTGTCGTGCGCTTCGCGGTCGGCGGCACCCGACTCGCCGACGCCGATCGACGCGTAACCGGGGCGGCCCCGATCCTGCACGGTGGTGAAGGGTCCGGTGCGCACGACCTCGAGCCAAGCCATCGTTCGATTGTCCCGCATCCGCAGGTCCGCCGGATACGCTCTCGTCGGATCAGTCGCTCAGGAGACTGCGGTGTAGCCGTGGGCGGCAGCGACTTCGGCGGAGAGCAGCTGTCCGTCGTGGGTGGACAGGCCCTCGGCGAGTCCGGGGACGGTCGCGATGGCGTCTTGCCAGCCGTTGTCGGCGAGGG
>NZ_LTCZ01000347.1:0-1829 GCF_001583455.1 Rhodococcus sp. LB1
CAGGCTGCCGCCGACGAAGACCGTCTCGCATTCTGGGCGAAGCAGGCCGAGCGCCTGCACTGGCACGCCCCCTTCTCCGAGGTCCTCGACTGGTCCGACGCCCCCGTCGCGAAGTGGTTCGTGAACGGACGGCTCAACGTCGCCTACAACTGCGTCGACCGCCACGTCCTCGCCGGCAACGGCGACCGCGTCGCCATCCACTTCGAAGGCGAACCGGGTGACACCCGCGACCTGACCTACAACGACCTGCTCGCCGAAGTCAGCAAGGCCGCCAACACCTTCAGCGACCTCGGACTCGTCGCCGGCGACCGCGTCGCGATCTACATGCCGATGATCCCCGAGGCCATCGTCACCATGCTCGCCTGCGCCCGCCTCGGCCTGACCCACTCGGTGGTGTTCGCCGGCTTCTCCGCCAGCGCCCTGCGCTCACGCATCGACGACGCCGAAGCCAAGCTCGTCGTCACCGTCGACGGGCAGTGGCGCCGCGGCCAGGCCGCCCCCCTCAAGCCCGCCGTCGACGAAGCGGTGGACGGTGCCGAGTCGGTCAAGCACGTGCTGGTGGTCAAGCGCACCGGGATCGACGTCGACACCACCGAGGGTCGTGACCTGTGGTGGCACGAGACCGTCGAGAAGGCGGAGGGCACCCATCAGGCGCAGCCGTTCGACTCCGAGCACCCGCTGTTCATCCTGTACACCTCCGGCACCACTGGAAAGCCCAAGGGCATCATCCACACCTCGGGCGGCTACCTCACCCAGGCGTCGTACACCCACCACAACGTGTTCGACCACAAGGCCGGGCAGGACGTGTACTGGTGCACCGCCGACATCGGCTGGGTCACCGGCCACAGCTACATCGTCTACGGGCCACTCTCGAACGGCGTCACCCAGGTGGTCTACGAGGGCACCCCGAACTCCCCCGACGAGCACCGCCACTTCCAGATCATCGAGAAGTACGGCGTCAGCATCTACTACACCGCACCCACCCTGGTGCGCACCTTCATGAAGTGGGGCCGCGACATTCCCGACGCCCACGATCTGTCCTCGATCCGGCTCCTCGGCTCGGTCGGCGAACCGATCAACCCCGAGGCGTGGAAGTGGTTCCGCGAGGTGATCGGCGGGAACACGGCCCCGATCGTCGACACCTGGTGGCAGACCGAGACCGGCGCGATCATGATCTCCCCGCTGCCCGGGATCACCGCCACCAAACCCGGATCCGCGATGGCACCCCTGCCCGGCATCTCCGCGAAGATCGTCGACGACGACGCCAACGAACTCGGCGCCGGCGGCTCCGGCTACCTCGTGCTCGACAAGCCGTGGCCGGCGATGCTCCGCGGCATCTGGGGCGACATGGACCGCTACCGCGAAACCTACTGGTCCCGCTACCCCGAGCAGGGCTGGTACTTCGCCGGCGACGGCGCCAAGTACGACGAGGACGGCGCCCTGTGGGTGCTCGGCCGCGTCGACGACGTCATGAACGTCTCCGGACACCGCATCTCCACCTCCGAGGTCGAATCCGCCCTCGTCGGGCACCACGGTGTCGCCGAGGCCGCCGTCGTCGGCGCCGCGGACGAGACCACCGGCCAGGGCATCGTCGCGTTCGTCATCCTCCGCGAAGGCGTCGAGAACACCGGCGACACCCTCATCGCCGAACTCAAGGCCGAAGTGTCCCGGGAGATCAGCCCGATCGCCAAGCCCCGCCAGATCACCATCGTCCCCGAACTCCCCAAGACCAGGTCGGGCAAGATCATGCGACGCCTGCTCAAGGACATCGCCGAAGGCCGCGACCTCGGCGACACGTCCACGCTCGTCGACCCCAAGGTCTTCGACGC